>NZ_CAJPGY010000023.1:0-117234 GCF_905339915.1 Burkholderia sp. BCC1985 | reverse complement strand
GCGTTCTGCGTTCTGCGTTCTGCGTTCTGCGTTCTGCGTTCATGAGTTTGTACGCGGCGCGGGCAACCTTCAATGCGACAGCGCCGCGGCGTGATCGTGCTCGCGCAACTGGCCGGGAATCGCGCACTGCGCGAGCCCGCCCGCATCGATCCATGCGCGCGTGCGTTCCGCGGCCCTGTCGATCAGTTGCGCGCACTGCGAGTAATCGTATGACGACACCTCGAGCGGACAGAGCGGCGGCACGACATGGATTTGCGCGCGTGCCGCGTACAGCTCCAGATCGCGCACCAGTTGCCGCGCGATCACGAGCGTCAGCGCGTGCGTCGCGTGCGCGATCGCGCTGCGCGGCGGTACGCGCAACGCACAGGCGAACCCGGCCGGCAGCACGACGATCCGCCTGGCGCCGAGCGCGATCGCAACGGAGATCGGCGTATTGTTCGCGACGCCGCCGTCGACGAGCTCCATGTCGCCGATGCGAACCGACGGAAACACGCCGGGAATCGCCGCGCTGGCTTGCACGGCATCCACGACCGGGCCGGCGGACAGCACGACCTCCGCGCCGCTCAGCACGTCGGTCGCGACGATGTGGAGCGGCAACGCGGCCTGTTCGATCCGCCGGTACGGCAGGTTCGTTTCCAGCAGCACGCGCAGCGCATCGGCCTCGACCAGATGCGGCCGGTTGCGCAGCAGCATCGCGAAGAGGCTGCGCATTGAAAACGGCATGACGTCCTGGCGGCGGATCCTGCACCACAGCGCGGCGAGCATCGCGACGCCATCCGCATCCGGCCGGCCGGCGAAATAGGCGGCATTGATCGCGCCCGCCGACGCGCCGACGACGCAATCGGCCCGTTCGCCGCTCGCCACCAGCTCGCGGAGCATGCCGACCTCGATCGCGCCGAGACTGCCGCCGCCGGCGAACACGAAGGCGGTCGCGGGAGTGGGATCGGAAGTCACGGTGCGTCCTCCGGCGGTTGGCTGCGACAGTGCTTTCTCCATGATGGATCGTGCGGCGCCCCGGATGTCCTGATGAAAACCCTGCCGGCCCGCGACCCCGGCGGTTCGGTGACGTGCCCGCCGCGTTCCCCGGCATGCAGCGATGAACAAAAAAAAAGCGCGAACCACGGTTCGCGCCAAAGAGAGACCTCGCTGAAGACGTCGAAAAAACTACCTCACCCTGCTCAGAACGAATGCCGCATCCCGATCCGCACGTCGGCCTGCGTCTGCGTCGTCGACGGCGTAAAGCTGTAGCCGACCACCGCATCGACGCCCTGCGACGCGCGCAGGTAATCGCCGGAGATGTACACATCGGTGCGCTTGGACAGCAGGTAGTGCAGGCCGGCCGTGCCCTGGTTCCAGTGGTGGCCTTCGAAGCGCGTGTGCTGGTAGCCCGCGATCAGGCTCAGCGCCGGCGTGAACTGGTACAAGCCGCCGCCTTCATACACCTGCATGTGCGAAGACTGGCCGAAACCCTTGATCGTCGTGTACGAGAAGTTCGCGTCGAGCGTCAGCTTGCCGATCGTGTAGCTCGTGCCGACGCCGAACGTGCCTTGGCTGTCGACGTCCATCGCGGTGTTCGCGAACAAGTCGGTACGCGCGCCGGTCGCCGGATCGACGGTCACGGTCTGCTGGCCGAGGAACGTATGCGTGCCGATCATCGCGTACGGGTCGAACGCGTAGATGCCGTTCGGGTTGTTCAGGCGCGTGTACGCGGCGCCGATCGAGAAGTCGCCCTTCGTGTAGCTCGCGCCCGCGCTCCATGCGCTGTTGCGGTGGAAGTTGCCGGCGACGTTGCCGAACGAATACATCGCGCCGAACTTGACGCCGTTCAGGTCGTTCGACAGGAACTTCACCGAGTTCGGCAAGCGGTCGCCGTTGAAGCGGTCGAAGTCGCCCTGGTGGATCGCGTAGCCGCTGCCCCATGCCGAGATGTTGTAGATCGACACGAGCTCGTTGGTGATGTCGAGCTGGTTGCCGAACGACAGCGTGCCCCAATCGTTCTGGAGACCGACATAAGCCTGCCGCCCGAACTCCGCCCCGCCGAAGCCGAGCTGCCCGTTGCCGAGGTGGAAACCGCTCTCGAGCGCGAACACGGCCTTCAGGCCGCCGCCGAGATCTTCCGTGCCTTTCAGGCCGAAGCGGTTCCCGTACGACACGCCGTCATCGAACTTGACCACGTGCGAACCGCCCGTGTTGTTCACGTACGTGATGCCCGCGTCGAGAATCCCGTACAGCGTCACGCTGCTCTGCGCGTGGCCGATGGCGGGAATACAGGCCGCGCATGCAAGCGCGGCTGCTACGGCAACTTTCTTTTGCTTCATTGTCGACCACCCTCCCTGAACCCTTCGATGGAAAGAACCGTGGCCTGGCGCGCACAGCAATACGCCGGCTGATTCGAATTCGGTACGTCCGCTGGCTTCGGCATTTCGTTTTCCGCAATAACGCAGCCATTGGCGAAAAATACAAACCCATATTTCAGGTCACCCGTCTGAAGGCGACACCAAATGGTCTCGATGCGACCGTTCGGGAAAACACGGAGGCGGGCGGCGCGGCGAAAAACCGGCCGCCCGGAGGCTGTCAGCGGGCGTCGAGGGCCGCGCGCACGGCCGGCAACGCGGGAGCGCCGGCCGCCGTGGTGACGCCGTCGAGCCACGCTTCGACGAGCGCTGGATCGGCCTTCAGCGCATGCTGCGCGGCGAGCGCGGGCGACGTCTTGTGGTCGAGCATGTCGGCGATCATCCGGTTCTCGACGTCGACGGAGAACGTCATCTGCCTGAACAGCCGCGCGAGGTTCGCGCACTGGCCGGCAAAGCCCGCGCGCGTGACCGTGTTGACCGTCGCGCCGCCGTAGTTCGGGCCGAAATACGCGTCGCCGCCCGACAGGTAGGTCAGTTTGAACTTCGTGTTCATCAGGTGCGGCTCCCAGCCGAGAAAGACGATCCAGCGCTTGTCGCGCACCGCGCGCTCGACCTGCGTGAGCATCCCCGTCTCGCTCGATTCGACGAGCGACCAGTTCGCCGCGCCGAGCGCATGGTCGGACAGCATCCGCTTGATGTTCTGGTTCGCGGGCGCGCCGGGCTCGATCCCGTAGATCTTGTCGCCGAAGCGGTCCGCGTAGCGCGCGAGATCGGCGAACGTGTGCACGCCGGCCGCCGCGACGTAGTCGGGCACGGCCAGCGTGAACTTCGCGCCGTTCAGGTTCGCGTGCAGCACGTCGATCGACTTCTCGTCGACGAACGGCTTCACGAGCGGCGCCTGCGCGGGCATCCAGTTGCCGAGGAACACGTCGACCTGCCCTTTCTTCAAGCCCTGGTAAGTGATCGGCACCGACAGGTTCGCGACGTCCTGTCGATAGCCGAGCGCCTTCAGCACGACACCGGCCATCGCGTTCGTCGCGTCGATGTCGGTCCAGCCGGGCGCCGCCATCTTCACGTCGCGGCACGTCTGCGGGTCGGCGGCGCGCGCGGGCTGCTGCATCGCCACCACGCACGCGGCCGCGGCGAGCGCGGTGCCCAGGCTCCGGATTGCTGCATTGCATTGCCGTTTCATGATTCGCTTCCTCCGTCGTTCGTCAATGTCCGCTGCGGCCCGTTCAGCGCCCGACGCGCGGAAAGCGCGCCATCGCTTCGAGCGTGTCGAGTTCGATGTGATTGCGCATGTAGCGCTGGCTCGCGTCGGTGAACGGCTGCCAGTCCCACGCCTGGATGCGGCCCTGCGTCGTCGCCGCGTAATGGAAGCGGCGCCGCCGCTGGCTCGCGCGCACCTGCGCGTCGAGTTCCGGCAGGTTCCAGCGGCGCGCGGCCTCCTCGCGGAATGCGGCGAGCACGCCGGCGGCTTCGGGCAGGCCGGCCAGGTTCGTGCGCTCGCGCGGATCGTCGGCGAGGTTGTAGAGCTGGTCGGGATCGGCCGGGCAATGCACGTATTTCCAGTCGCCGCGGCGGATCATCACGACCGGCGCAACCGCCCCTTCCGCGAGGTATTCGCCGAGCGCGACGTCATGCGCGGGCGCGCCTTGCAGATGCGGCACGAGGCTCGCGCCGTCGACCGGGTCCGGCCAGCCGCCGGCCGGCGCCGCGCCGGCGAGGTCGACGAGCGTCGGCAGCAAATCGACGTGCGACACCGGCCCGCGCACGCGCGCGGCACCGAAGCGGCCCGGCGCGTGGACGATCAGCGGCACGCGGCAGCCACCTTCGAAGAACGTCATCTTGTACCAGAGTCCGCGCTCGCCGAGCATGTCGCCGTGGTCGGACGTGACGATCACGATCGTGTCGTCGGCGAAGCCGCATTGCTCGAGCGCGGCCAGCACGCTGCCGAATTGCGCGTCGACATAGGACGTCGCGCCGTAGTACGCGCGGCGCGCGGCACGGATCTGCGCGTCGGTCGGCGGCGTGCGGTCGTTTTCGCAGACGAAGCGCAGCCGCTGCGAATGCGGATCGCTCTGCTGCGCATCGAGCCGCACGGCCGGCATGTCGATCTCGTCGTCGCGGTACAGATCCCAGTATTCGCGCGTGATCGCGTACGGATCGTGCGGATGCGTGAGCGACACGACCATGCAGAACGGCCGCGCGTCATGACCGGCCGCGCGCTCGCGCGCGACGTCGTACAACTTCTGCTTCGCCGCGAACGTGACTTCGTCGTCGAAGTCGAGCTGGTTCGTGCGCACGCACGGGCCGGCCTCGAGCACCGAACTCATGTTGTGATACCAGCTCGGCCGCTCGGTCGGGCGGTCCCAGTCGGGCACCCAGCCGAAGTCGGCCGGATAGATGTCTGTCGTGAGCCGTTCCTCGAAACCGTGCAGCTGGTCGGGTCCGCAGAAATGCATCTTGCCGGACAGCATCGTACGGTAGCCGCCCGCGCGCAGGTAGTGCGCGAAAGTCAGCGTTTGCGCCGGCAATTCGGCGGCGTTATCGTAGGCGCCGATACCCGACGGCAGCTTGCCGGTCAGCAGCGAGAAGCGCGACGGCGCGCACAGCGGGCTCGCGCAATACGCGGCGTCGAACACCACGCCTTGCGCCGCGAGCCGGTCGAGCGTCGGCGTGCGCGCGACGCGGTTGCCGTAGGCCGGCAACGCGAACGGCGTCAGCTGGTCGGCCATCAGGATCAGGATGTTGGGAGTCGGGTTCGTCATCGGCGGTCTTGGGGAAATCGGTGTTCGAATGGAGCGGCGCGACGCTCGGGCGGCGACACGGTCGGCATGACGGACGCAGCCTGAAGAAAGTGCCGCGCGCACCGGCCGCGACTGGCTAGAATCGCGGAAGGCCTGGCGCGGCGCCGTGCCGTCCGAAGCACTATCCCCCGCCCGAATTCGCGCGGGAAGGCGTCCGGCCCTTATGAGGCCATTAGAGAGACTTATGTCGAAATCCGAACCGTTACCGTCGATGCAGGCGCTGCGCGCGTTCGAATCGGCCGCCCGTCTCCAGAGCTTCACGGCCGCCGCGCGCGAGCTCGGCTCGACGCAACCGGCCGTGAGCCAGCAGGTGTTCCAGCTCGAAGCGGAACTCGGCGTGCCGCTGTTCGAGCGCAGCCCGCGCGGCGTCACGCTGACGAGCGACGGCCAGTGCCTGTACGAAGCCGTGCGGCTGAGCCTCGACACGCTGCGCGGCGCCACCGCGACGCTGCGCGCGCGCCGCGAGCACGGCGCGCTCACGATCGTCACGGATTTCGGTTTCGCGACCTACTGGCTGATGCCGCGCCTCTCCGGCCTGAAGCGCGTGATGCCGGACGTCGACGTGCGGGTCGTCACCTCGCAGGATTACGACGCGCAGCGCGACCACGCCGACATCGCGGTTCTGTTCGGCGACGGCCACTGGCCGTCGTGCACGGCCGCGCGGCTCTTTCCCGAATCGGTCACGCCCGTCTGCTCGCCGGCGTTCCGCGCCGCGCACGCGCACGTCGCGCGGCCCGAGCACCTGCAGGCGCTGCCGCTGCTGCACGTGCAGGCGACGCGCCCCGAACGCTGGCTGTCGTGGGCCGGCTGGTTCGACGCGCACGGCCTCGACGCACCGGCCGCCGCGCGCGGCGTGACCTTCAACAGCTATGCGCTGGTGATCCACGCGGCGCTGCTCGGCGACGGCGTCGCGCTCGGCTGGTCGCCGCTCGTCGACGAGCTCGTCGCATCCGGGCAGCTCGTGAAGCTCGTCGACGCACCCGTCGTCACGTCGCGCGGCTACTTCCTCGTGCGGCCGCCGCAGCGGCCCGAGCCGGATGCGACACATGTGTTCCGGCGCTGGCTGCTGGACGCGTGCGCGCCGGTCTGAACGGGCGGCTGGCCGGGGGAGCGCTGCCTGACGCTTGCTGGAGCGGCTGTGGCTGTCCCCTCTGACGCGCGCTGGACTGGCTGCGCCTGCCCCACCTGACGTCCGATGGAGCGGCTGTGCCTGCACCGCCTGACGCCCGCTGGAGCCGCTACGACTGCGCCGCCTGACGCTCGCCGGACCGGCTGCGGCTGCACCGCCTGACGCTCGCTGGACCGGCTACGGCTGCACCGCCTGACGCTCGCTGGACCAGCCGCGCCCGCCCCGCCCCGACACCCCGCCCAGCGTCCCCAAAACCCCCGCCTCAAACCTCGCCACCGCCCCGCCGCGCTGGCGCGCCGATACCAGCCACACGGCGGGTTGGTTCTATCCGCGCCCAAATCGTCCTGATTTACTTGAGCCTCCCGCTACCTGCGTAGCGTGGCGCCCCGTCGCGCCGCCGCGCGCGTTGCGTTCCCTGACATCCGAGGAATCTCATGACCGCCGACTCACGCCCCGATCAATTCGTCCTGACGCTGTCGTGCCCGAGCGCGGCCGGCCAGGTCGCCGCCGTCGTCGGCTTTCTCGAGCGCCATCGCTGCTACGTCGATGCGCTGAACGTGTTCGACGACGATCTCAGCAACCACTTCTTCGTGCGCTGCGTGTTTCATCCGACGGATGAGACGCTGCAGATCGACGCGCTGCGCCAGGAGTTCGATCCGATCGCGACCGCGCTCGGCGGCGGCGGTGACGGCGACACGCAATGGGCGATCCACGACGTGAACGCGCGCCCGAAGGTGCTGATCATGGTGTCGAAACTCGAGCACTGCCTCGCGGACCTGTTGTTCCGCTGGCGGATGGGCGAACTGAAGATGGACATCGTCGGCATCGTGTCGAACCATCCGGACTTCGAGCCGCTCGCCACGCAGCACGGGCTGCCGTTCCGCCACTTCCCGATCACGGCCGACACCAAGGCGCAGCAGGAAGCGCAGTGGCTCGACTTCTTCGAGTCGAGCGGCGCCGAACTCGTGATCCTCGCGCGCTACATGCAGGTGCTGTCGCAGGAAGCCAGCGCGAAGCTCGCGAACCGCGCGATCAACATCCATCACTCGTTCCTGCCCGGCTTCAAGGGCGCGAAGCCGTATCACCAGGCGCATGCGCGCGGCGTGAAGCTGATCGGCGCGACCGCGCATTTCGTGACCGACGATCTCGACGAAGGCCCGATCATCGAGCAGGTGGTCGAACGCGTCGATCATGCGCTGCGTCCCGAGCAATTGCTCGCGGTGGGCCGCGACGTCGAGTGCATCACGCTCGCGCGCGCGGTGAAGGCGTTCATCGAGCGGCGCGTGTTCCTGAACGGCGACCGGACGGTGGTGTTTCCGTAAGCGCATCCGTTCGGCGCACAGCCAACAAAAAACCCGACCGGCAGCACCTGCCGGTCGGGTTTTTTATCGCGTTGCGTTCGACGCGTCGCGCAACGGCCCCGGGTGCGGTGTCCGGGTTCGTCGCGCGACGCGCGTGCCGCGTTCAGATGCTTACTTGACCCACGCGAAGTAGTACGACAGCCAGATCGTCAGCGCTGCGCCGACCAGCGCCGCATACGGCATCAGGTTCAGCCACAGCGCGCGCTTCGGCACCTCGAGTTCCATGTCGCGCTGCATCTGCGCGGGGAAACGGCCGCGATCCTGCCAGTAGTGACGATAGAGAAACACCGGCACGATCAGCAGCATCGCGATCAGCCCGTTGCGCAGCGTGCCTTCGCCCTGCAGGTTCGCGCCCGCGCCGACATAGACGAGGTTCGCGTAGCCGCAGACCGAGCCGGCGACGAGCAGCCAGGTCGGGCAGCGGAACGGCCGATCCCAGTTGCCGCGGTCCATTCGGTGGATCCAGCCCGACTGGAGATTCAGGAATACGAACAGCATGTAGCAGACGTTCGAGATCGCCAGCACCGTCATGTAGTCCGACATCATCAGCAACACGAGGTTGAAGCCGAGATCGGTCCACATCGCGCGCGTGGGCGAGCCGTGCTCGTTCACGTGCGACAGGTACTTCGGCAGCCAGCCGTCGACCGATGCCTGGTACAGCGTGCGCGACGAGCCCATCATCGACGTCATCACGATCAGCAGGATCGACAGCATCAGCATCACGACGACCGCGTTCGCGACCCATGCACCGCCACCGACGATCTTCGCCATCGCGGCCGCGACGCCGGTGCCGTCGCCGATCGCCGGATCGAGCATCGCCTGCGTGCCGAGCGCGCCCTGGAACGCCATCGGCACGAGCGTCATCACGACGAGGCACAGCGCGCCCGACCAGAAGATCGCCTTCGCGGTGTCGCGACGCGGATCGCGGAATTCGCGCGTGTAGCAGACCGCCGTTTCGAAGCCGTACGACGCCCAGCCGGCCATGAACATCGCGCCGAGCGCCATCGTCACGCCCTGCCCGTTCCACGAACCGAAGGTCGCGGTCGTGAGGTTGCCTTGAGCGTCATGACCGAGCGGCAGCAGCGGAAGCAGGTTCGACATCGGCACGTCGCCGGTGACGAACGGCACGATGCCGACGATCAGCAGCGGCGTGAGCGACGCAATGCCGAGAATGCGCTGCGTGCGCGCGGCTTTCGACGCACCGCTGTGCTGAAGCTTGAACGTGATGAGAAGCAGAATCGTCGCGATGATGAACGTCGCGTTGATCCGCAGTGAAAGACCGGACTTGATGAACCCGAGATCCGCAACCTTGAACTGCCAGTGCAGCACCGCCGCGTCGGCGGGAAAGAGACTCGTGAGCGCATAGCTCGCCGCGAGGCCGCAGCCGAGCGCGAGCATCGGCGACCACGCGAGCCAGTTGCACCACACGGAAACCGGGGCAATCAGCTTGCTGTAACGGACCCAGCCGATCGCGCCGTATACCGACGCGCCGCCCGATTTATGGGGAAATAGTCCCGATATTTCCGCATAAGTCGCGCTTTGAATCAGCCCCATCGTGATCGCGGCGATCCAGATCGCCCACGCGGGCTGGCCGATCGTCGCGCATACGCCGCCGATCGTGAACAGCACGCCTGCCGGCACGCCGCTCGTCACCCAGAATGCGTCTTTCCAAGTCAGGCCACGCTGCAGCGTGTGGCCCGTCGAATCATGTGAGATGGTTGCCTCAACGTCACTGGTGCGATTAGCACGCAGTCCTGCCTGACTCATCCAATTCCTCCTGTGATGACTCCGCACAAGGGCCGTAGTGTAACAACTTATGGGCTTTTTTGCAGAATCAGTAAAAGAAAGCCGGGATATGGCCGCATGAATTCACGATTGTTTCGGATTCCTGCATGCCATTCCCGGCGTATTTATTTATGATGATTCGCGCGACGAATCGCCGCGGTCTTACTGCGCGCCTTCAGTCCACGAATTCACGCGGTCAGCATGCGCGGCAATCCATGCATCGGCGGCCGCTTCCGGCTTCGAACCGTTCTGGATCGCGAGCATCACGCTGTCGATCTCGCCCGGCTTCCACTGGAACTTCTTCAGGAACGCGACGACCGGCTTGGCCTTCGTTTCGAGCTGCGGGTTCGCGACGCTGTCGACGTGCTCCGCGCCGCCGAACACCTTCTTCGGATCCTCGAGGAAGCGCAGCTTCCACTTCGCGAACATCCAGTGCGGCGCCCAGCCGGTCACGATCACCGGCTTGTTCGCGCCGACCGAGCGCGACAGCTCGGCCGTCATCGCGCTGCCCGAACTCGGCATCAGCGTGTAGCTGAGGCCGTAGCTCTTGATCGCTTCGTCGGTCTTGCGCATCACGCCCGCGCCCGCATCGATGCCGACGATCCGGCCGCCGAAGCTGCTTTTCTCGGCATTCAGATCTTCGATGCTCTTCGCCTTCACGTAGTCGGGGACGATCAGGCCGATCTTGGCGTCAGGAAAGTTCGCGCCGAGATCGACGACCTTCGACTTGTACTCGCCCCAGTAGGAGCCGTGCGTGACGGGCAGCCATGCGGACAGCGTCGCGTCGAGGTCGCCGCGCGCCACGCCCTGCCACATGATCCCGGCAGCCACCGGCACGAGCTGGACCTGGTAACCGAGCTTCTTCTCGATCACGCGTGCCGCGACGTTCGACGTCGCCACACTGTCGTCCCAGCCTTCGACGTAACCGATCTTCAGCGTGGGCTTCGTATCCGCGAGCGCCGACGCGCTCAATGCAACCATCGCCGACAGTGCGCCGGTCCACAGCAGTTTTCCGAACAACTTCATGGTCGATCTCCTTGAAATGCGCACCGTGCGCGTTGTCTCTCTAGGTTCTTCAACCACAAATCCGCGGTATCGTTGTTTTCCGACGGATGCTTGTCCGGAGGCGACGCAACGCGACGCGACGCGCCCGGACCGGCGATGGCTCGATACGACTACTTGTCGATCACGAGATCCGACAGCGGCTTGCTGCAGCACAGCAGCACCATCCCCTGATCGATCTCGCGCTGGCGGATGCCGCCGTTGTGCTTCATCTCGACCTGCCCCGACACGAGCTTCACCTTGCAGGTGCCGCACATGCCCTGGGTACACGACGCCGGCAGCCGCACGCCGGACTGGCGCGCCGCGTCGAGCACGTGCTGCTCCGAGCCGCACGAAATCTCGCGATTGCTCTTCGCGAAGCTGACCGTGTACTGCTTCGTCGCGACGTCGCCGTCGTTGGCCGCCGGCGCGAGTTCGGCGATCACGTCGTCGCTCGCGGTCTGCGCGAGCGTCTCGAACGAGAAGCTTTCCTCGTGATACTGCTTGCGGTCGAAGCCGGCTTCGTCGAGCAGGTCGCGCACGGCCTTCATGTACGGCGCGGGGCCGCACGTGAAGATCTCGCGCTCCATGAAGTCCGGTGCGATCAGCTTCAGCAGCGGCAGCGTCAGGAAGCCCGTGACGCCCGGCCAGTTGGTGCGTGCACCGACGCGCTCGACGACGAACGACGTACGGAAGTTCGTATGGTTCGACGCGATCAGGTCGAGCTCGCGCGCGAAGATGATGTCGTCCGGCGTGCGCGCGCTGTGCACGAACAGGATGTCGCGATCCTCGGCGAGATCATGATGCGCGCGGCTCATCGACATCAGCGGCGTGACGCCCGAACCGGCCGACAGGAACAGGTACTTGCGCGCCGGATGCCGCGCGCACGTGAATTCGCCGGCCGGGCCGAGCACGCGAACCGACGCGCCCGGCTGCAGGTTGTCGTGCAGCCAGTTCGACACCTTGCCGCCCGGCACGCGCTTCACCGTGATCGAGATCGTGTGCGGCCGCGCGGGCGACGACGAGATCGTGTAGCACCGGTTGATCGTCTCGCCGTCGATGTCGAGTTCGAGCGTGATGAACTGCCCCGGCTCGAAGGAAAACGCACGGCCTTGCGGCGAACGGAAGAAGAAACTCTTCACGTCGTGGGTTTCCTGACGCACGTGGCAGCACACCAGCGTTTCCTCGACGTCGCTCGTCCAGCGCTCGGGCAGCGCGCTCCAGAACGCCGGGTGCGTCACCCGGCTGTCCACCGGCTCGAAATTGGCCGAATCTCGCATCATGTGTAGCTCCACTTGCTGTCTGCTGTACTACGCGCCGATTTTTTCGGCGAGCCGGCCGATGTACCAGGCCGAGAATTTTTCGACGAGACCTTCCGTGTACGGCGAATACGGGCCCGGCTCGTATGCGCTGCTGGTCGCGCCGCGCTGCGAGAATTCGACGAGCGCGCGATCCTGGTCGTTGGTCGCGTTCCACACGGCCGTCAGGTTCTTCACCTCGTAGTCGATGCCTTCCTTCGCATCCTTGTGGACGAGCCACTTGGTGCGCACGAGCGTCTTGCCGGCCGACAGCGGAATCACCGAGAACGTCACAATGTGATCGCTCATGAAGTGATGCCACGAGTTCGGCTGCGTCCAGAACGACAGGCCGCCGAGGTCGGCCTGGTCGAACTGGCCGAGCAGCTTCTTCGATGCGACCTTCGCGTCGAGCGTCTGCGATTCGCCGTGGCGGTCGAGCGGCAGGCGCTGCGTGCGGAAGCCCGTCACGTCGAGCAGCTTTTCGATTTCGGCGGACGGCAGGCCCATCTCGGCCCACTCCTTGCCGCGGCGCACGCAGGTTTCAGCGAACGCGTCCATGCCTTCGGCGTTCGCGTCGGAGCGCTGGTAGCCGAAGCCGTATTCGTACAGCGAGATCGTCAGCTCGGGATGGTTCGCGACGCAGTGATAGCACTCGCGGTTGTTCTCCATCGTGAGCTTCCAGTTGCCTTCCTCGATGATGTCGATCTGCGCGGCGATCTTCGTGTTCGGCAGATCGTGCGGCAGCAGATACGGCTCCATCTGGGCGCGCAGCTGCGCGAAATCGACCGGCGGCTCCTCGGCGAGGCAGATGAAGATCAGGCCCGCGAGGTTCTGCACGTGCACCGACTTCAGGCTGTGCTTGCAGCGGTCGAACTTCTCGCCCATGTGCTCGGCGAACATCAGCTTGCCGGTCAGGTTGTAGGTCCAGCTGTGGTACGGGCACACGATGTTGCCGACCGAGCCCTTATCCTCGTTGCACAGGCGCGCGCCGCGGTGGCGGCACACGTTGTGGAACGCGCGGATTTCCATGTCGTCGTCGCGCACGATCAGGATCGAGTCGCTGCCCAGTTCCACGGTCACGTAGTCGCCCGGCTCGGGAATGTCCGGTTCGACCGCGACCTGGATCCAGTGCTGGCGGAAAATCGCCTCCATGTCGAGGGCGAAGATGTCCTCGCTCGTGTAGAACGGCGCCTCGAGGCTGTAACCTTCCTTGCGTCGCTCGATCAGTGCACGAATGTCTGCCGATACTTTCATCGTTTGCTCCGGATTCCTTGCGTCCCAGTGTGGTTGCCGACAGGCATCAAAATCAGTAGTCGATGAGCTGATGCTCGCGCAAATACGCGAGGATCACTTGTGCTTTTTCGACTGAACTCCCTTCATTTACGACGTTGCCGCCGCGGCTTTCGGTCGTGGTCGCGGACAGCATCCGGGCATGCCCCGAGCGCTTCTCGGCGGCGACCAGCTTTACGGGTTTACGCTCGATCGGGCCGACCTTCCAGGCCGCCGCATCGGCGTCCGCGCCGGTCGACGTGAGTGCCGGGCGGATCGCGCCGGCGCGCAGCCGCGCATACGCGTAGCGCGGCGCCACGTTGGCGAGCGGATGGACCGCGACGACGGCCGGCAGCGCCGCGTCGACGCGCCGCCGCAGCCCTTTCGGCAAGAATTGCCGGACCGCCGCGCGGCCGCCGTCGACCGTCACGTCGACGGCCGAGCCGACGAGCGGATAGCCGAGCGCCGCGGCGACGCGATACGGCAGCATCCCGGTGTCGTACGCGCCCTCGGCGCGCGTGCCGGTCAGCACGAGGTCGTAGCCTTCGACGCGCGCGGCTAGCGCATGCGCGGCGTCGTCGCCGTCGTGGCAGGCCAGCACCTCGACCTGCCGCGCGCCGAGCGCGAGGTATTCAGCAAGCGCTTCATTCGCGGGATCGCCCGCATGGATCACGTCGAGCTGCGCGCGATGCCGCTCCGCGAGCTGGCGGCCGACCTCGAGCGCGGCCGCGTCGTTGCGGCTGTAGCGCGCGGTGCCGCTGACGGGGTGCCGGCCGACGGACACGAGCACCGCGATGCGTTGCAACTGGCGGGGGGCGTTCATGCTGCGACTCCTTCGGTTTCACGCGAGCCGACCGCGGCCGGCGATTGTCCGCGCGACGCGCGCGCGGCCTGCACCTGTTCGATCAGCGCGGCGATCGTCGCCTGCGCGTCGCCCACCACCGTCAGGTTCGCGCGCTTCGCGATCGGCGCGCTGCCGTCGAGGTTCACCGCGATCACGTGGCGGCAGTCCTTGATCCCCTGCAAGTGCTGCACCGCGCCCGAGATGCCGAACGCGATGTACACGCTCGCCTCGACCGTCTTGCCGGTCGCGCCCACCTGCTTGTCGCGTGTGAAGTGACCGTTGTCGACCGCGACGCGGCTCGCGCCGATCGCCGCGCCGAACGCGCCGGCCAGTTGCTCGAACGCGCCGATGTCGGACACGCCGTTGCCGGCCGACACGATGAAGTCGGCTTCCTCCAGCGCGACCTGCGCCGCGTCGATTTCCTCGAGGCCGAGATCGCGGTATGGCTGCGCCGCGTCGCCGGCCGGGCGGATGAAGTCGGCGGCCAGGCGCTCGCCGGCGCCGACGAACGGCAGTTTCGCCTCGACCGCGTTCTGCGCGAGCAGGATCACGTCGGGCAGCCCGCGCGTCGCGAACGCGCGGCCGGCCTGCGCATACGCGCCGACATGCTTCGCGTCGATCTCGACCACGTGGGTCGCGACGCTCGCGCCGGCAGCCGCCGCGTAACGCCGGCCGAGATCGCCGTCGCCGGTCGCGTTGTCGGGCACGAACACGTGCTTCGGCGCGAGCGCCGCGGCGCATGCCTGCAAGGCTTGCAATTCGCTTTCGGGCGCAAACGCGCGACGGTCGAAGTCGGCCAGCTCGATCAGCTTGTCGACGCCGAGTTCGGCGGCGTCATCCTTCAGTTCACCGAATGCCAGCAGCGCGACTTCCGTCTGCGCGTCGGCGAGCACCGCGGCAGCGGCAATCGCCTGCCGCGCATGGTCGTCGAGCGCACCGCGTTCGGCGTGCGCCACCACCAGCATCACGTGCTTCGGGTCCTGCACCGCGCGGCGCGGCTTCGCGGCCGCGGCGCCGTGGCCGTGCGCGGACCACTGCGCGGCGCTCGCATCGGCGCTGCCTTCCTCGCCGAGCGTGATGCGCTTCAGGCCCGCGGCCGTGATGATGAACGGCCGGCGCGGATCGATTCGTTTGATCGTGTTCATCGATTCACTCCAGCGAGGCGGCAACGAGTTCGGCCACGTCGAGCACGTCGGGGCGCGGGCCCACGACGCCTTCGAGCATCGCCGTGCAGTTCGGGCAACCGACCGCGACCACGTCCGCGCCGATCGCGCGCGCGTCGGCGATGCGGATGTCGGGAATACGCTGCTTGCCCGGGATGTCGGTCAGCGGCGCACCGCCGCCACCGCCGCAGCAGCGCCCGCGCATGCCGTTGCGCTCCATCTCGACGACCTGGATGCCGATCGTCTTCAGCAGCTTGCGCGGCGATTCCGTCTCGCCGTTGTAGCGGCCGAGGTAGCACGGGTCGTGATACGTGGTGCGCTTCTCGCGCAGCGACTCGACCGCCTTCGGCGCGATCTTGCCGCTGTCGGCCAGCTCCGCGAGGTAGGTCGTGTGATGCTTGACCGTCACGCGCAGCCCGAGCGCGCGGTATTCGTTGCGCAGGCTGTGCATCACGTGCGGGTCGGCCGTCACGATCTGCTTGTACGACAGCGAGCCGAGCGTGCCGATCAGGCGCTTCGCCATCTGCTGGAACGTCGCTTCGTCGCCGAGGCGGCGTGCGACGTCGCCGGTGTCGGTCTCGGTCCCGCCGAGCACCGCGTAGTCGACGCCCGCCTTGTTCAGCACCTTGACGAACGCGCGCAGCGTGCGCTGGTAACGCATGTCGAACGCGCCTTCACCCGCGACGAACAGCACGTCGACCGGCTTGCCCGGTTGCGCGACCGGCGCGTTCAGGTCGACCGACCAGTCGTAGCGCGCAGCCGTGTCGTAGCCGCCCATCGTGCCGGTCTCGCGCAGGTTCGCGAGCACTTCCTGGCCCTTGCCCGGCACCGTGCCGTGCACCAGCGTGCGGTTGCGGCGCATGTCGACGATCGCGTCGACGTGCTCGATCAGCATCGGGCACTCCTGCACGCATGCGCGGCAGGTGGTGCACGACCACAGCGTCTGCTCCTCGATCAGGCCCGACACGATCGGGCCGTTCGGCTCGCCGCGATGCTGGCCGACCGCGAGGCCCGGCGTCGGGCTGCCGGCGTACGCGGCATCGGTGCCGCCCGCCATCCCGACGACGAGATCCTGGATCAGTTTCTTCGGGTTCAGCGGCTGGCCCGATGCGAACGCGGGGCACGCGGCTTCGCACTTGCCGCACTGCACGCACGCGTCGAAGCTCAGCAGCTGGTTCCAGCGGAATTCGACCGGCTTCGCGACGCCATACTCCTCGTGCTCGATGTCCGGCAGCTTCAGCGCGGTCGGCGGCGTGGCCGTGCCGTTGCCCGTGAACGATTCACGGGTGGCCGCGAAACGCTCCTGGCGCGGGTGGAACGCGAGGTGCAGCAAGCCGGCGATCGCGTGCTTCATCGGGCCGCCCTTCGCGGCGCCGACGGTCATCGTGAAGGCGCCGACGCCGATCAGCAGCGCGCAGAGCACCGCGAACGCACCCGACATCGCGCCGGTCGGCACGACCATGAACAGCACGAGGCCGAGCGCGAACGAGCCGAGCAGCCAGGGCAGCGCGTTCCACGGGCCGCGCGACAGGCGCGCCGGCACGTCCTTCGCCGCGCGGCGGCGCCAGACGAACACCACGCCGACGAGCATCGCGAGCGCCGCGAGGAAGATCAGCTTGTCGAGCCACGGCGAGTAGATCGCGAGGCCGTAGTTGACGAACACCAGCGCGAGCGCGGCGATCGCGCCGCCGGCGGTCGCGACGTGGGTCTTCGCGATGTACGGATCGCGGGCGACCACATGGTGCAGGTCGACGAAGTAGCGCTTCGGGATCGCGAACAGGTTCGCGATGCCGAACGAGCCGGGCGCCGTCGCGCGCCCGAGACGCCAGTAGGACGAGCGCTTCGCGACCGCGAACGCGAGCCCCGCCACCGACAGCCACAGCAGTGCGGTAATGAGGAAAGCCGGATTCATTTTTTAGAAATCCTTGACGAGGCGCAGCGAGTCGTAGATCGCACCGTGGACGTTGTGCATCGAGATGCAGTCGCCGACACGGAACAGCAGGAAGCGGCCGTTGCCCAGTTCTTCCGACAGGCACGGCTGCGGCTCGGCCGCGAACAGCGTGTGCGGATCGATCTGGCCGCGGTTCACCGACTCCGGCTTGAGCTTCCAGTACAGCTCGTCGTTCGGCGACGAACCGTTCTCGATCACGACCTGGTCGACCGCGCGCTCTTCCAGCTCCTCGGTGTATTCGTTGCGCAGCACGGCGATGATCTTGCCGTCTTCCTCATACACGCGATCGAGCATCGTGTTCGGCGTCGGGATCACGCCGAGCGCGTACAGGCGGCGATAGAAGATCGGGAACGTCGTGCCGCCGCAATCGTCGGCCACCTTCACGTCGGGCGTCACGACCTCGACCTTCGAGCCGCGGCTCGCCATGAAGTCGGCCACGCCGGCGCCCGCATGCGTGCTCACGCCGTCGAACAGCAGCACGTTCTGCTTCGGCTCGACCTTGCCTGTCAGGATGTCCCACGAGCTGACCGCGAGACCTTCGGCCACGCCCCACGCCGGCACCTGCCACGTGAAGCTCGAACCGCCGGTCGCGAGCACGACGATGTCCGGCTTCTCGGCCATGATCATCTTCTCGTCGGCGGCGACGCCGAGGCGCCGGTCGACGCCGAGACGCTTGGTTTCCATGTCGAACCAGCGGATGATCCCCGACATCTGTTCGCGCTGCGGCGCCTTCGCGGCGATCATCACCTGGCCGCCGACTTCGGCGTTCTTCTCGAACAGCACGACGTCGTGGCCGCGCAGCTTCGCGACGCGTGCGGCCTCGAGCCCCGCGGGGCCCGCGCCGACCACCACCACCTTGCGCTTCGGGCCGCGCGACTTCTCGATGATGTGCGGCATCGTCGCTTCGCGCGACGTCGCGGCGTTCTGGATGCACAGCACGTCGAGGCCGTTGTACTGGCGGTCGATGCAGTAGTTCGCGCCGACGCACTGCTTGATTTCGTCCTCGCGGCCGTCGCGGATCTTGATCACCATGTGCGGATCGGCGATCTGCGCGCGCGTCATGCCGACCAGGTCGATCATGCCGTTCGCGAGCAGGCGCTCGGCCTGGCCCGCGTCGCGGATGCTCTGTGCGTGCATCACGGGAATCTTCACCACCGACTTGATGCCGGCGGCGAGGTGCACGAACGGCTCCGGCGGCAGCGCCATCGGCGGCATGCAGTTCGCGATCGTGTTGTGCGTGTCGCCGCCCGAGCCGACCACGCTCAGGTAGTCGATCAGGCCCGTCTCCGACATCGCCTGCGCGATTTCCTTCAGCGCTTCGTGATCGAGACCGTCCTCGTGGAATTCGTCGCCGCACATGCGCAGGCCGACGCAGAAATCCTTGCCGACCGCTTCACGCACGGCCGTCAGCACTTCGATGCCGAAGCGCAGACGGTTCTCGAGGCTGCCGCCCCATTCGTCGGTGCGGTGGTTCGAACGCTTGCTCCAGAACTGGTCGATCAGGTGCTGGTGCGCGGCGGAGATTTCGATGCCGTCCATGCCGGCTGCCTTCACGCGCTTCGCGGCGGCCGCGAAGTCGCCGATGATGCGGCGGATTTCCTCGATCTCGATGATCTTCGCGTTACCGCGGTGCACCGGCTCGCGCACGCCCGACGGCGACATCAGGTGCGGCCAGTGCTCGCCGTGGAACGACGAGCGGCGACCCATGTGCGTCGCCTGGATCATGATCTTCGCGCCGTGCTTGTGCATCGTGTCGGCGAGACGCGTGAGCGGGTCGATGATCTTGTCGTTCGACAGGTTCACCGACTTCCACCAGCCCTGCGGGCTGTCGATCGACACGGGGCTCGAGCCGCCGCAGATCGCGAGGCCGACGCCACCCTTCGCCTTCTCTTCGTAATAGCGGATGTAGCGGTCGCCCGGCAGGCCGCCCGGCTCGGCATACACCTCCGCGTGCGCGGTGCTGACGATCCGGTTGCGCAGCGTCAGCTGGTTCAGCTGCATGGGTTTGAACAGGTGGGGATAACGCATCGCAGGCGACCTCTGGCGTTCGAATGTCTCGTGTTGCGGGTGTTGTTTGTTGCTGTGTCGTCGGGTCGGCGCGTCAGTGCGCGATCGGCGACACTTCGAAGACGCAGTGATCGTGGTGCTCGGCCGCACACTGCACTTCTTTCGACTGCGCGCGCGGCGCGCCCTTGCCTTCCGGCGTCGTGTCGTTGACCCAGTCCATCGCGCCGGCGAACCAGCCCGCGAACATGTAGCAGAGCTTGCCTTCCTTGCCCGGCTGCTGGAGCACGAACGACGAGTGGCGCAGCTCGATCTTCGCGCGTGCGCTGGCCGGATCGGCCTCGATGATCGAGAACAGGCCCCAGCCGCGTTGCGACAGGCGCTTCAGGTAGTGCTCGAACACCGCCATGCCGGTGAGGCCGTGCAGCTTCGCTTCCTTGTCGCACCAGTGGTACGCGGACTTGTAGCCTGCCTTGTAGAGGATCTCGGCATACGCCTCGACGCCGAGCGCTTCCTCGACGGCGACGTGGTTGTTCGTGAAGAAGTGACGCGGCACGTACAGCATCGGCAGCGCGTCGGTGGTCCAGACGCCGGTATCGGGATCGACGTTGATCGGCAGTTGCGGTTGCATCGTGGTGACTCCGTGAGGAAAATTGGCCGCGCGGCTCAGGCGCAGGCACGACATCGTCCGCGTGCCCGCGCGACAGGCGCCGGCACGTCCCGATTGTTCTAGTGTTGAATCGCGGGTGGCGGTTCGGCTCGGCGGGCGCTTACGCGCCCCACACGTCCTTGAACACGCGCACCCAGTTCTCGCCCATGATCTTGCGGATGCGCGACTCCTTCCAGCCGTGGCGTTCCATCGCCGCGGTCAGGTTCGGGAATTCGCCGATCGTGCGGATGCCGTCCGGGTTGATCACCTTGCCGAAGTTCGTCAGCTGGCGATAGCGGCCCTTGTCATGCGTCAGCATGTCGAAGAATTCCTTCGCGAAATCCTGCGTGAAGTCCGTGCCGATGCCGACCGCGTCTTCGCCGATCAGGTTCACGACGTAGTCGATCGCCTCGATGTAGTCGTCGATGTTCGCCTCGATGCCGCGCTTCAGGAACGGCGCGAACATCGTCACGCCGACGAAGCCGCCGGCGTCGGCGATTTCCTTCAGCTGCGCGTCGCTCTTGTTGCGCGGATGTTCCTTCAGGCCTGACGGCAGGCAGTGCGAGTAGCACACCGGCTTCTTCGAGAACGCGATCGCTTCCGACGACGTGTTGCCGCCCACATGCGACAGGTCGACCATGATGCCGACGCGGTTCATCTCGGTGATCACTTCGCGGCCGAAGTCCGACAGGCCGCCGTCGCGCTCGTAGCAGCCGGTGCCGACCAGGTTCTGCGTGTTGTAGCAGAGCTGCACGACGCGCACGCCCATGTCGGCGAACGCCTCGATGTAGCCGAGGTTGTCCTCGAACGCATGCGCGTTCTGGAAGCCGAGGATGATCCCGGTCTTGCCTTCCTTCTTCGCGCGGAAGATGTCGTCGGTCGTGCGCACCAGCGTCAGCAGTTCGCCGTTCTCGCGGATCTTCTGCTTCATCACGCCGATGTTGTCGACGGTCTTGGTGAAGTTCTCCCACACCGATACCGTGCAGTTCGCGGCCGTGATGCCGCCCTTGCGCATGTCCTCGAACACCGGCTTCTCGAACTTCGAGATGTTCAGTCCGTCGATGATGATGCTGTCCTGATGCAGCGTGCTCATATCTGCCTCTCGCTCCAGTCTCTGCTGTATGTGGGGTCGTCGATCAGTAAATCGGGAAGCGCTCGCAAAGCGCGAAAATCTCGCGACGCACGCGCTGTTCGGTCGCGTGGTCGCCTTCGGGGTTCGCGCGCAGCGCGTCGAACACCTCGAGAATCAGCCGGCCGACTTCGCGGAACTCCGCGACGCCGAAGCCGCGCGTCGTGCCGGCCGGCGTGCCGAGTCGGATGCCCGACGTGACGGTCGGCTTCTCGGTGTCGAACGGAATGCCGTTCTTGTTGCAGGTGATGCCCGCGCGTTCGAGCGCCTGCTCGACCGGCGCGCCCTTCAGGCCCTTCGGGCGCAGGTCGACCAGCAGCAGGTGGTTGTCGGTGCCGCCGGTGACGAGGTCGACGCCGCCCGCCTTCAGCACTTCGCCGAGGGCCTGCGCGTTCGCGAGCACGTTGTCGATGTAGGTCTTGAAGTCCGCATGCAGCACTTCGCCGAACGCGACGGCCTTGCCGGCGATCACGTGCATCAGCGGGCCGCCCTGCAGGCCGGGGAACACGGCCGAGTTGATCTTCTTCGCGATCTCTTCGTCGTTGGTCAGCACGAAGCCGCCGCGCGGGCCGCGCAGCGTCTTGTGCGTGGTCGACGTGACGACGTGCGCGTGCTCGACCGGATTCGCATGGCGGCCGGCGGCGATCACGCCCGCGATGTGCGCCATGTCGACCATCAGCTTCGCGCCGACGCTGTCGGCGATCGCACGGAAGCGGGCGAAGTCCAGCGCGCGCGGGTACGCCGAGAAGCCGGCGATGATCAGGCTCGGCTTGTGCTCGTGCGCGAGTGCCTCGACCTGGTCGTAGTCGATCCGCATCGTGTCGCGGTTCACGCCGTACTGCACGGCGTTGAACCACTTGCCCGACAGCGCCGGCTTCGCGCCGTGCGTCAGGTGGCCGCCGGCGTCCAGCGACATGCCGAGCACCGTGTCGCCCGGCTTCGCGAGCGCGAGCATCACCGAACCGTTCGCCTGCGCGCCCGAGTGCGGCTGCACGTTCGCATAGCCGGCGTTGAAGATCTGCTTCACGCGCTCGATCGCCAGCGCCTCCACCTCGTCCGCGAATTCGCAGCCGCCGTAGTAACGCTTGCCCGGATAGCCTTCCGCATACTTGTTGGTCAGCACCGAACCCTGGGCCTCCAGCACCGCGCGCGACACGATGTTTTCCGACGCGATCAGCTCGACCTGCGACTGCTGGCGCTCGAGTTCCTTCAGGATGGCGCTGCGCACCGGCGCGTCGCGCTCGGCGAGGGGCTGCGAGAAGAAAGGCTGGGTGTTCGACATAGTGCGTCCGTGACGAAGAATAAAGGGCGTGAAACCGAAGCTCGAGGCCCGCCATACCTGGGTTTCCAGCGCATCCAGTGCAAGGCTGCCGACGGCTCTATTCTTGTCGTTCGGATTTTCGACGGATTGATGAATTTAGACGCGTTCTTTACCTTTTCCGCCATGCGCGTCCGTTTTGTACAAGTGACCGGTCGTGCTTTTTGGGATGACGAGGCAAGCCGGCGTGTGCAGTGAATTCGCGATTCACCGATGGACAGGCACTTCGCCGGTGCCTGTGCTGTGCTTCCCGGGTGCAGCGCAGCCCGCTTACGGTGCAGTGCAGCATCCGCCTCGCCCCCATACAACGTATGGAGCTAGGGTTTAGCCGTATGGCACGGTTGTTGCGCTCGCTCCCACAATACGGCAGCCCGATCCGCGCCTCGGGCTAAAAGCTATTAGAGATTCAAGGAACGCTCCCCATGTCGCCCGACCGCACAGCGTCGCTGTCCCACTTCGCGTTCATGCCTTTACCGAACTTCACGATGATCGCGTTCACCAATGCGATCGAGGTGCTTCGGATGGCGAACTACCTGAGCGGCCAGCCGCTCTACCGCTGGTCGATCATCAGCCCGGACGGCGGCCCGGTCACGGCGAGCAATGGCCTCACGGTCGACACGGGCCCGGCCGAGTGCGTCGGGCAGCCGGATATCGTATTCGTGTGCGGCGGCGTCGACGTGCAGCGCGCGACCACGCCCGCCCATCTGTCGACGCTGCGCCGCTTTGCGCGTTCGGGCATTCCGCTCGGCAGCCTGTGCACGGGCACCTATGCGCTCGCGAAGTCGGGGCTGCTCGCGGGCTACGCGTGCGCGATCCACTGGGAAAACATGTCGGCGCTGAAGGAAGAGTTTCCGGACACGCGCTTCCTGAAGGAACTGTTCGTGGTCGACCGCGATCGCATCACGTGCACGGGCGGCGTCGCGCCGCTCGACATGATGCTGAACCTGATCGCCGCGCGGATAGGCACGCCGCGCGTCACGCAGATCGCCGAGCAGTTCATCGTCGAACACGTGCGCGACACGAGCGCGCAACAGCGGATGCCGCTCGTCGCGCGGCTCGGCTCGGCGAACAAGTCGCTGTTCGAAGTGATTTCGCTGATGGAGAACAACATCGAGGAGCCGCTGTCGCGCGAGGAGCTCGCGCGGCTCGCGAACATGTCGCAGCGGCAGCTGCAGCGCCTGTTCCGCGAACACCTCGGGATGACGCCCACGCACTATTACCTGACGCTGCGGCTGCGCCGCGCGCGCGAGCTGCTGCTGCAGACCGACATGTCGATCATGCACATCACGATGGCGTGCGGCTTCCAGTCGGCATGCCACTTCAGCAAGAGCTATCGCGATGCGTTCGGCGTCGCGCCGACGCGCGAACGCCGCAAGCAGGTCGCGCCGCTCGCGCCGGGCGCGGCGACATCCGCGCCGGCGTTTCCGGCGCATGTGATTCATGCGTGACGCACGAGTTGCGCGAGTTGCACGAGTCGCGCGATAAAAAAAAGCGGCCTCGAAGGCCGCTTTTTGCTGGTGCTTACGATCCCCACACCTGCATTTCGTCGAGCGAGTACCCCCACTGCGTCGCCCGCTTCGTGCCGAGCATCCGCACGTAGCGCCCCTGCGCATTCAGGTTCGGCAACGTGACGTGACCGTACGACACGCCGTTGTTCGTCGAGTAGACCGTCGTCCAGTTCGCGTTGTCGTTCGACGTCTGGATCTGGTACACGAGCGCGCCCGCGTCCCAGTAGAGATCGACGCTGCTGATCTTCTTCACCGCGCCGAGATCGACGGAGATCCATTGCGGATCGACGCCCGCGCCTTCCGGCGAATCCCAGCGCGTGCTGGTCGTGTTGCCGTCGAACGCCTTGTCCGCCGTCAGCGATGTGTTGTAGCTCGCCGACGCGGCAGCCGGCCGACCTTGCGACAGCAGCGTCGGCTGCGCGGCGGCCGGGCCGCCGTAGTAGCTCGAGCCGAGCTTCGCCTTGGTCGTGTCCGCGTTCACGCCGAACTGCGACAGGCTCCAGCGCTGGCCGGTCGTCACGTCGCCGACGTAGAGCTGGTAGCCGCCCGCCGTCGTCGACGAGAAGAACACGTAGTTCGTGCCGGTCACCGGCGCCGGGTCCGAGTTGTTGCTCACGCAGTCGTTGATCGGCAGCGCGTTCGGCGTCGATGCCGGGTCCGCGGTCTTCGTGTAGATCTGGTCCGCGCCGCCGCTATCCTTCCAGCGTGCATAGAACACCATGCCGTCGCCGCGCACGATCGGATAGTAGGTCTGCAGACCGGCCGGATGATCGAACGTGGCGGTCGCGCCGGTCGCGATCGTGCGCTTCATCAGCCCCATGTTCGAGCCGGTGCCCGTCGCGTAGTAGACGGCGCTCGCGTCCGGCGCGAGGAACGGCATCGAGTATTCGGCGCCGGCCGGTGCGTTCGTCAGGCTCACGACCGACGTGAACACCGGGCCCGCGCTCGTGTACGACAGCGTGCCCTGCTTCACGTCGCCGTTCTGCTTGAACACGAGCGTCTTGCCGTCTGCGCTGAATTTCGGATCTTCGTTGCGCGTCGCGCCGGTGCTGTTCGTCAGGTTGACGGGCGGCGTGCCGGCGCCGAGCTGCAGCATGAACACGTTCCATGCGCCGTTGCTGATGCCCATGAACGCGAGCCACTTGCCGTCGGGGCTGAACACGCCGTTCATCGGATCGGTGATGCCCCAGCTGCTCTTGCTCAGCTGCGTGAGCGTATGGGCCGAAAAATCGTACAGGAACAGCTGGCTCGTGCCGTCGCCGTAGTTGACGTAGCTGTGATAGACGAGCTTGCCGGTCAGCGCCGCGGGAAACGACGCGTTGGATTGAGTCGGAGGATTGCTGATGCAGGCCGCTTCGGCGGTACCACTGGACAGGTTGAGAGCGATGCCGGCCACGAGGCCCGCAGCGAGGAACTTCGATTTCACGCTGATTGCTTCCGGGAAAGGTAGGGACGGAGCGGCCCGGGTCCCGCACACGGTGCACGGGGTTCACGGGTCCGCCATCGGAGGGCGCGAACTCGGTATCGATCACGCATCGGGAATGAAACTTGCGCAGGATGCCTGCTCGCTCGTCTGAAGAAAAGGCTCAAAGTGAGTCGAAAACAACCGGATCAGCGACAGGCGCATCAGCGTTTGAGGGCGGGATTGAACGCGGCGGAGGCCGTGCTACTCTTTTTTCACGACGGCCGCGATCGGCCGGAGGGCAGGCATGAAGCGTTATGCGGCGCTGGCTCAGACGATTGGCGACGCGATCCGGCGTGGCGACCTCGGGCCCGGCGCGCGTATCCCGACCGTGCGCGCAGCGTGCCGCGCTTACCGTGTAAGTCCATCCACCGTGTTTCGCGCGTACTACAAGCTCGAAAGCGAGGGCCTGATCACCGCGCGTGCGCGCTCCGGATATTTCGTTGCGAACCTGGATGACAAGCGCGTGCGCGAGGGTCACGACACCCCGCGCAAACCGGCTGCGCCGCAGGCCGGCGACAACGATGTGCTGTTCCGCTTGCTCGACTCGCTCAAATTCGACGACATCGTGCCGCTGGGTTCCGCATTCGCGAGCTATTCGCTGTTTCCGATGAGCAGCCTGTGGCGGTATGCGGCGGCGGCGGCCCGCAACATGGACCGCGCGAAACTGCTGGCCGGACTGCCGCCCGGCCATGAAGCGCTGCGCCGCCAGATCGCACTGCGCTACCTGAACGCGGGCGCGTCATTGCCGATGGAAGAGATCGTCATCACGACCGGCGCGGCCGAAGCGCTGACGCTGAGCCTGCAGGCGCTCACGCGCCCCGGCGACATCGTCGCGATCGAACGTCCGGCCTACCACGCGGTACTGCAGGCCGTGCGGCGGCTGCATCTGAAGGCCATCGAAATTCCGGTGGATCCGCGCACCGGCCTCGATCTCGATGCGCTCGCCGACGCGCTCGACACGCATCCGGTGCGCGCCTGCTGGTTCATGACCTCGTTCCACAACCCGACCGGCGCGACGCTGCCCGACGAGCGCAAGCGCGCGCTGATCGACCTGCTCGCGTCGCACCGCGTGCCGCTGATCGAGGACGACGTATTCGGCGAACTGCACTTCGGCCCGACGCCCACGCGGCCCGCGAAGCTGTACGACGAAAGCGGGCTGGTGCTGCATTGCGGTTCGTTCTCGAAGTGCCTCGCCCCCGGTTTCCGGGTCGGCTGGGTCGCGGCCGGACGCTACGTGAAGCAGATCAGGCAGGTGAAGAACGCGAGCGCGCCGGCGGCCGACGTGCCCGCGCAGATGGCTGTATCCCGCTACCTGCTCAACGGCGCGTACGACCGCTTCCTGCGCAGGCTCCGCCGCAACCTGGCGGCGCACCAGGCACAGATGCTGGCGGCCGTCCGCGCGTACTTCCCGCCCGACACGGCGGTGCATGCCCCGCGCGGCGGGTATTTCCTGTGGATCGAATTGCCGCCGCACGTGGATGCGATGCGGTTGTTCGGCGACGCGATGAAAAACGGCGTCAGCCTCGCGCCCGGGCCGATTTTTTCCATGACGGGCGCCTTTCACCGCTACGTCCGGCTGAACTACGGCCGGCCGTGGACCCCTGCCGTCGAGGACGCGATGCAGACCCTCGGGACGCTCGCGCGGCGGCAACGACAGACGAGGTAGCAACGACCATGCAAGTCCTGCCCATCCGGAAAGTCCGCACGCGCGACACGTTGCGCGGCGCACTGAACCTGCGCGCCGAGCCGCGCGATGCCGTCAGCCAGCGCTGCCGGCAATGCGGCTTCATGGCATTCCGCGCCACCGAGCAATGCCCCGTCTGCGGACTCGGGGACTGGCCGTTCGCGCCGCTGCGCGAATCGAGCGAATCGAGCGACCAGAGCAACCGGAGCGACGAAACGCAGGCCGCTCCTCCGCACGACGCGCCCCCCGTCCCGACATGGTCGTCGCGCATCGGCGCCGCGGTGCGCAGCGCGGCGATCCGGCGGCCGAGCGCGTCGAGCGCGCCGCTGCTGAGCATCCTGACCCTCGTGCTGCTGGTCGGCGGCTATGTGACGTTCGACCGGACGTGCAAGGCCGACCCGGTCTGCCGCGGCCAGGGCGCGCCGGCGCCAGCGGCAAACGACGCCAGTCTGCATGCGGCCGACGCGCAGACGTTGCCGGTCGTGCCCGCGCCCGTCTATGCATTTCATCCGGCCGACCACCCGGCGCTCGACACCGACCGGCTTGCCGCCGCCGACCGGCTGGACGCAACCGATCGAGCAGGCTATGCCGGCACGAGCCGACACATGACCGGACGCACGGCAACCACGGTCGCACGGCACGCACCGGCCGTGCGCGCGCGCAGCGGTACGCGCGTCGTCAACTGGAAAGGCGGCGCTACCGCGACGCGACACGCGCACGCGATTCGCCGCGTGAGCCTGCATACGCGCCACGGTCGGCGCGCGACGGCAAGCGCGACCCAAGTGGCCATGGTCTACCGCGCGCACTGAGCGCCGGGCGCGCCGGAATTCGGCGCGATCGCGGCCGCGATGCTGTCGTACGGGATCGCCGCATACGACTCGAAGCGCAAGCCGGCGAGCGTCCGGCCGTTCGTGTCGGCGTTCGGCAGCCGGTTGGCCGCGGCGATCGGTCTCGTGCCGCTCACCGTATCGCAGCAATCGCGGGCCGCAGCGATCGGGGTTCGCCTGCGCCGGCAGCGCCCGCCCACAGCAAAAACGGGCGGCACCGATTCCGGTGCCGCCCGTTTCATGTTCCGCCCGTTCGTGCGTCAGGCCGCCAGCAAGCCGTGCGGATCGATCACGAATTTGCGCGGCGCGCCGCCGTCGAACTTCTTGTAGCCTTCCGGCGCCTGATCGAGCGAGATCACCTCGACGTTGACGATCTTCGCGATCGGCAGACGGTCGAACAGGATGGCCTGCATCAGGTTGCGGTTGTACTTCAGCACCGGCGTCTGGCCCGTGAAGAACGAATGCGACTTCGCCCAGCCGAGGCCGAAGCGGATGCTCAGGCTGCCGTGCTGCGCGGCCTTGTCCTTCGCGCCCGGATCGTCCGTCACGTACAGGCCCGGAATGCCGATCGCGCCGGCCGGACGCGTGATTTCCATCAGCGAGTTCAGCACCGTCGCGGGCGCTTCCTCCGAATGGCCCGACGAACCATGGCCATGCGCCTCGAAGCCGACGCAGTCGACCGCGCAGTCGATCTCCGGCACGCCGAGGATCTGCTCGATCTGCTCACCGAGCGACGCGTCCTTCGACAGGTCGACCGTCTCGAAGCCCATCGCCCGCGCGTGCGCGAGGCGTTCCGCGTTCATGTCGCCGACGATCGTGACCGCCGCGCCGAGCAGGCGCGCCGATGCGGCCGCCGCCATCCCGACCGGGCCCGCGCCCGCGATGTAGACCGTCGAGCCCGGCTTCACCCCCGCGCTCACCGCACCGTGATAACCGGTCGGCAGAATGTCGGACAGGCAGGTCAGGTCGCGGATCTTCGCCATTGCCTGGTCGCGGTCCGGGAATTTCAGCAGGTTGAAGTCGGCGTACGGCACGAGCACGTACTCGGCCTGGCCGCCGATCCAGCCGCCCATGTCGACGTAGCCGTATGCGCCGCCGGCTCGCGACGGATTCACGTTCAGGCACACGCCCGTATGCGTGTCCTTGCACATCGCGCAGCGGCCGCACGCGACGTTGAAGGGCACCGACACGAGATCGCCGATCTTCAGCGTCTCGACGTCGCGGCCCACCTCGACCACTTCGCCCGTGATCTCGTGACCGAGCACGAGGCCGATCGGCGCGGTCGTGCGGCCGCGCACCATGTGCTGGTCGGAACCGCAGATGTTCGTGCTGACCACTTTCAGGATCACGCCGTGGCCGATCGCGCGGCCGGTCGGATCGACCATCTTCGGATAATCGATCTTCTGAACTTCGACCTTGCCCGGCCCAAGATAGACGACACCTCGATTGCTGCTCATCGTATTGTCTCCATGTCTCGTTGGATGGCGCTGCTGTGCGCCGGCAGATGCGGTGCTACGCAACGTGCTGTTCGAGAGTAGTCCCGGAGGTGGGGGCGTCGATGTCTCAAACGCGACACGCGTTTGATCGGTGCCGACATCGGTGGCGGAAATGCGAAAGTCGGGCCGGAAAAGGAGTTCGGGGTGGGGGCTGCAGGAGATGCAGGCCGCGAGGCCGCCGGAGCCGCCGATCGGCGCGAACGACCCGCCAATCCGTGCGTTGGTCGGGTGCGTTGGTCGGGTGCGTTGATTGGTACCTTGATCGGGGCCTTGATCCCGGGGGCGCCGATCGGGTGCCCTATTCGGGCGCGTTGGTCGGATGCACCGGTCACCCGCCCCCGCCATCTGTCACCCGGATTGGTTCGTATGTTTTCTGCGTGCGTCGGCGTAGGAAACTCACCCGCCCTGATTCTCGCGGACGATCGCGGCAGCAGCCGCTTCCGCGTCGCTTGCGACACCGTCGTGCACGCGCGTGCTGACGGCCGGCGTCGGCGGTTCGCTGTCGAGCGCATGGCCGTCGCGGTTGCGTGTGTCGACCGTCGCGCGCATCGACAGCCCGACCCGCAGCGGATGCGCGGCCAGATCGCGGGGATCGAGCGCGATCACGACCGGCACGCGCTGCACGACCTTGATCCAGTTGCCGGCCGCGTTCTGCGACGGCAGCATCGAGAACGCGCTGCCGGTTCCGGCCGAGAAGCCCTGCACGCGGCCGCGATAGACGACCCGCGACCCGTACAGGTCCGACACCACGTCGACCGGCTGGCCGACGCGCATGTGACGGATCTGCCCTTCCTTGAAATTCGCCTCGATCCACAGCCGGTTCAACTGCACGATCGACATCAGCGGCACGCCGGGCCCGACTTGCTGGCCCGCCTGCACCGAACGCTGGCCGACCGTGCCGTCGACCGGCGCGACAATCGTCGTGCGCTTCAGGTTTCGGTAAGCGAGCTTGAACTGCGCGGCGGCCTGCACGACGGCCGGGCTCTCGTCGACCGGCAGCTTGCTGCCGAGCGCGCGTGCGGCGTCGAGCTGCGCCTGCGCGGCCGCGAGGTTCGCCTGTGCGCCGGCGACGGCCGCGCGGGCGCGCGCCAGCTCCTCCGGCGCGACGATCTCGACCGACGCGCCCGAACGCGCGGCAAGCGCGCGCTGCGCGAGCGACAGGTCTGCCTGGCGCGCGTTCACGGCTGCCACGTACATCGTGTTCGAGATCTTCGCGTTCGCGACCTGCCGCACGGCCTGCGCGAGTTGCGCCTTCGCCTGCGCGAACGCGACGGACGCTTCCGTATCGTCGAGCCGCACGAGCGTCTGCCCGGCGCGCACGGGCTGCGTATCGGCGACCAGCACGTCGGTCACGGCGCCCGGAACCTGTGCGGCGACCTGCACAATGCTGCCGGCGACGTACGCGTCGTCCGTATCCTCGTAATAGCGGTCGCGTAGCAGCCAGAACGCGATCCAGACGAGCGCGGCGAGCATCACGATCGCGAAGAACAGCATGAAGCGCTTGCGACGCGTCGCGCGGTGCGCGTCGAGTGCCGGGTCGTTCAGGGCGGCCGGCTGCGCCGCGGTGTGAAGGTTGTCGTGGTGCATCAGTCGCTTTGCGTAACGATCAGGCGGTCATGCTGGAACAGGGGGAGCGCGGACGCGCGCGTGTCGGCGGCGACGGTGGGGGCCGCGCGGCGCGAGCCGACGCCGACGCTCGTGCTCGTGCTCGTGCTCGTGCTGGAATTTGCGCTGGTGCTGGTGCTCGCGCTCGTACTCGCGCCGGTACTCACACTCACATTTGCGGCATCGGCAGCCGGACTACGCGGCGCGACCGACACCGCGGGCGGATCGATCCGCGCGGCACGCGGCGCGGCGCCGCTACCTGCCACGGCCGCGCGCCGCGCTTGCGCGCTGCTGTCCGCCGAGCTACCGCGGGCAGCGGCGTTCACCATCGCGCCGCGTTTCGTCCGCGCGCCTTGCGCGGTACGCGCCGCGGGCATCGCCACACCCGCAGTCGTTGCGCTCGCATCGAACCCGCCGCCGAGCGCACCGACCAGCCCGACGCGCAGCGTCCGCTGCCGCCCGAGCAGCGCGATCAGCTGCGCACGCTCGTCGATCAGCGTGAGGTCCGCGACATCGACATCCTTCTGCATCAACACGCCGCGCCGATGGCGATCGGCCGCGATCTGCACGATCTTCTGCGCGGCGGCGACGGCATCCTGCTGCTGCACGACGAGCGTCTGCGCAGTCTGCAGCGACGTGACGATTTGCGCGACCTGCCCGAGCGCGTCGTCGACGGTCTTGTTGTACAGCCCGATCGCGACGTCGGCCTGCGCGACGTCCGCGCCGAGCTTCGCCTTCAGCCGGCCGCGATCGAACACCGGCAGCGAGATCGCCGGGCCGACGGAGCCGGCGAGCGAATCGCGCGAGAACAGCGACGCGGGCGTCAGCGCGAACACGCCGCCGAGCGCGACGAGGTTCACGTCCGGATAGAACTGTGCGCGCGTCGAATCGGCATTCGCGAACGCGGCTTCGACGCGCAGCCGCGCGGCGACGATGTCGGGCCGGCGGCCGAGCAGATCGGCCGGCAGCCGCGCGGGCAGCGCGCCGCCGGGGAATGCGCCGACGCGCGGCCGCTGCAACGCGAGCCCGCGCTCCGGCCCGCGGCCGGACAGCACGCCTAGCTGCAATTGCGCGAGCTTGATCTGTTCGTCGTTCAGCGCGATCTGTGCGAGCAGGCGGCTGCGCTTGATCGACGCGTCGCTCGCGTCGTACGCATTGTCGAGGCCGCGCGCGGTGCGCTCGCGCAGCACGGCCGTCACGCGCTGGCTGATCTTCAGCTTCTGCTGCAGCAGATCGCGCACCGCGTACGCCTCATCGAGCTGGCAATACACGGTGACGATCGCGATCGCGAGCGTGAGCCGCACCTGCTCGGCCTCGACACCGGCCGCGTCGCGCAGCGACATCAGGCTCTTCGTCGCCGCGCGGTTCTTGCCCCACAGGTCGAGCTGGTAGTTCAGCCCGACGAACACCGACGACGGCGACACGACCGGATCGCCGAAGATCTCGACCGGCACGCGATAACCGCCCGCCGTCACGTCGGCGATGTCGCCCGGCTTCGGCATCCGCGCGCGGCTGACCGTCGCGCCGGCCGTGCCGGTCAAGCCCGTCAGCGAATCGAACTGCTGAAGCTGCGACTGCGCGATCCGCAGCCGCGCCTGCGCGACCTGCAGATCCGGATTGTTCTGCGATGCCTCCACCACCAGTTCGTCGAGCTGCGGATCCTGCAGCTGCTTCACCCAGTCGGGCGCGGGCCATGCGCCATCCGCGCCGGGCCCCGCGGTGCGAGCGAGCGCGTCGCCGGCCGGTGCGCGCAGCGACAGCGACGGCAGGAACCCCGACGGCACGCAGCCGCCCAGCGCCAGCAGCGCGGCGGCCGCGACGATCGCCCTGCCGCCCTGCCCGCGCCGCGCCGGCCGAGCGGCTCGCGCCGCTTTCATGATGCGTTCCATCGCCGCCCTCACCCCTGCTGGACGCGCCGCGCGCGTGCGGCGAGACGCGGCCGCGTGCGCTCGAGCGGACCGAGCCGTCCGAACAGGCCGTCGGCGATGCCGAACGCGATGCCCGCGAGCTTGGCGCGCTTGTCGCGCTCGACGAGCGCGATCTGCACGACCTGCCACACGGTCAGCAGGTTCGGCACGATCGCCACCGGAAAGCGCAACCCGTACTGCATCCCGAGCTGCACCGCATTGCGTGCGCTGTAGTAGCGCCGTTGCCACGAGTGATTCATCGACGTCATTTCGAAAGGGCCGAATGCGTGCCGCTGCTTCGCGCCGATCCGGTGCGGCAGCACCAGCGACGGCACGACGTAGAGCGGCACGTTGCGCGCAAGCGCGCGGAAGCTGTACTCGGTATCGACGTGATCGATGAACAGCGTCTCGTCGAAGCGGCCGAGCACGTCGAACGCGGCGCGCGACACCACGCAGCCCGACGAGATCAGGAACGCGCAGCGCTGCGGCGGCGCGTCGGGCGCGAGACGCAGCCGGCGCAACGCGATCCCGTCGGTCGCGAGTTCGGGCAGGAAGCTGCGCGCGTTCTCGTCGAAGATGCGCGGGCCGGCCAGGAACGCGCGCCCCGCGAGCCCCGTGCAGGCGTCGCGCATCGTCGCGAAGTAACCGGCCGGCACCGATGAATCCTGGTCGAACAGCGCGACCGCGTCGACGTCGTCGCGAAACAGCGCCGCGAGCCCCGCGTTGTAGGCGCCCGCGATTCCGCCGCGATTGCCGTGATGCAGCAGGGCGATGCCGTCGCGCGCGCACACGTCGCGAGCGCGCGCATCGGGCTGCGGCGTGTTGTCGACGACCAGCAGCGCGTCGCACGCGTGCCGCCACGCGCCGAGCGCCGCGAGCTGCGCGTCGCTCGGGTGATACAGGATCACGAGTGCGCCAAGTGTCGTCATGCCGCTCTCCTCAATGTCCGAACGAAGCGGCCGCGCCGCGCTTCGGCCGCGTGAGCCACATCATCGCGGCGAGCACGAGGCAGGTCATGCTCGCCATCCAGAACATGTCGCCCGTCGCCATCATGTACGCCTGCTGCATCACGACCTGGTGCAGCGTGGACAGCTCGCGCACGCCGTCCACGCCCATCGCGTTCAGCGTGTGCACGAAGCGCTGCGTGTTCGCCGACGCGTGCGTGACCGATTGCGACACGACGTCGTAGTGATAGGTCGCGCGGTTGTCCCACAGCGTCACGCTCATCGCGGTGCCGAATGCGGCGGACAGCGTGCGCAGGAAGTTCGACAGGCTCGACGCGGCCGCGAGCCGGTCGTCCGGGATGCGCGACAGCGTCGCGGCCGTCAGCGGAATGAAGAAACACGGCAGCCCGATCCCCTGGATCAACCCGGGCGCGGCGATCTGCGCGAACGTCATCTTCAGCGTGAAATGCGCATCCCATGCGAGTACGGCCGCAAATATCAGGAATCCGAACGTCGCAAGAACACGCGCGTCGAAGCGATGCGCGTGCAGGCCGACGAGAATCGAGAACACCAGCGCGAGCACGCCGAGCGACGCGGTGGCGAGCCCCGCGTGGAACGCGTTGTAGCCCATCACCGCCTGCATCCACAGCGGGAACACGACGCCCACCACCGAGAAGCTCATCATCCCGAGCGAGATGATCAGCACGCAGAACGAGAACGTGCGGTCGCGAAACAGGCTGAGGTCGACGACCGGATGCGCGTCGCCTGCTTCCCAGATCAGCAGCGACACGATCGCGAGCCCCGCGACCACCGCGAGCGTGACGATCAGCGGCGAATCGAACCAGCCCTTGTCGTGGCCGAGATCGAGCATCGCCTGCAGCGAACCGACTCCGATCACGAGCAGCACGATGCCCGGCACGTCGATCGGGCCGGCTGCGCCGCGCTGCGCGTCGGGGCGCAGCATCGCGGTGCAGACGGCGAACGAGAACAGCCCGATCGGCAAATTGATCAGGAAGATCCACGGCCACGAGAAGCTGTCGACGATCCAGCCGCCGACCACCGGCCCGAAGATCGGCGCGAGCAGCACCGTCATCGCCCACAGCGCGAGCGCGACCGTGCGCTTGTCCGGCGGGAACGTGCGCAGCAGGATCGTCTGCGACAGCGGCACCATCGGCCCCGAGCACAGCCCCTGCAGCGCGCGGCAGACCACCAGCACGTGCAGGTCGCGCGCGAGCCCGCACAGCAGCGACGTCAGCGTGAACAGCAGCACCGCGCCGACGAACAGCCGCAGCTCGCCGACGCGCCGCGCGAGCCAGCCGGTCAGCGGCACCGCGATCGCGGCCGCGACCGAATACGAGCTGATCACCCACGTGCCCTGGCTATTCGACACGCCGAGACTGCCGGAAATCGCCGGCACCGCGACGTTCGTCACGGTCGAGTCGAGCACTTCGATGAAGGTGGCGAGCGACAGCGCGAACGTCAGCAGCGCGAGCCGCGCGCCGCGCACCGGCCGCGCGGCGGCTGCGGGTTCGCGTGCATCGACGGCGGCGGGCGCGTCCTGAGGCGGCGCTGCGGTGCTCATGCGCCCGCCGTCGCGAGGTAGGCCTGCACCCGCGCGCGTCCGTGGTTAGGCGCGAAGCGCTCGATGAAATCGGCGGCGCGCTCGCAGCCGTCCGGCGCCGCATCGATCAGCGCACGCGTGCGTTCCGCATGCACCGCGAATTCCGGCTCGTCCAGCACGCGCGCGAGCGCCGCACCGAGACGCGCGCCGTCGACGGGGCCGTCGATACGCACGCCGGCGCCGCTCGCCGCGACGCGCTGCGCATTGTCGAACTGGTCGTGCGCGAACGGCGTCACGACCTGCGGGATCCCGGCTTCGAACGCGAGCGCCGCGGTGCCGATCCCGCCGTGATGCACGAGCGCGCGGCAACGCGGCAGCAGCGTGCGCATCGGCACGAAGCGGCGCACCAGCAGCCGGTCGGCGGCCGGTGCCGCATCGTGCGGGCTCAGCAGGATGCCGCGCGCGCCGGTGGCATGCAGCGCGTCCGCGACCGCGCGCGCATACGCGGCGTGATCGACCCGTGTCGACCCGGCCGTGAACACGACGGGCGGCTCACCGGCCGCGAGGAACGCGTCGAGCGCGCGATCGTCGTCGGGCGTCGCGATGTCGTTGAACAGCGGAAAACCGCTTTGCAGATGACCGGCCGGCCAGTCGCGCTGCGCCGGTGCGAACCAGTCGGGAAACAGGCACAGCACGCCGTCGGTCGAATGTAGCCAGCGGCCGAGCACGCGCCGCGCGGGCGCGAGCCCGAGCTCGCGGCGCACCGCGTTGAGCGCCGGCCCGCACACGCGGTCGAGCACCTGCCGCTCGATCACCGTCATCAGCGCCGCCTTCACCGGCAGCGGCCAGCGCGCGGGAATCGTCAGGCGCGGATGCGTCGGCGGAACGTGCGCGGACAGCAGCGTCGACGGCGACACCTGCACCGACACGTACGGCGTGCCGTGCAGCTCCTGCATGAAGCGCGCGGAAAACGCCCACAGCGTGCCGACCAGCACGGTGTCGCGATCGGTCAGCGCGCGCAGCGCGTCGTAGTGCGGGCGCAGCACGGGCGCGATCACCTGCCACAGCGTGCTGAACGACGTGCGCGAATCCCACAGCGCCGGGTTCGCCATCGCGGCCTCGTACTCGGCCGCGGTGCCGACCGGCACGAACGTGAAGCCGCAGCTGCGCGCGGCCGCCTCGAACGGCGGATGCGTGCAGAACACGACGTCGTGGCCGCGCGTCGCGAGCGCGCGCGCGACGCCGAGCAGCGGATGCACGTCGCCCGCCGAGCCGATCGCGGTCACGATCACCTTCGCCATCGCGCGCCTCGCGGGAGTCAGTAGAAGCCGGGGATCAGCGCCGCGACCTCGCGGCGATACTGCGTGTACGCCGGCCCGAAATGGCCGGTCAGCCAGCTCTCTTCGACACGCACCTTGTACGCGAGCGACGCGAACACGAGCGCGACGCCGAGCGCGCCGCGCCACTCGCCGCCGATCAGCGCGGCGCCGACCAGCGCGATCAGGCAGCCGGTGTAGATCGGATGACGCACGAGGCCGTACGGCCCGGTGCGAACGAGTTCGTGGTTTTCCTTCAGCGTGACGGACACGCTCCAGTTCGTGCCGAGATGCAGCCGCGCCCACACGGAGAACAGCAGCCCCGCGACGAGCACCGCGAGCCCGCATTGCGCCTGCAGGCCGAAGCGCTGCCAGTCGGGCACGAGCGCCTGCCACGACGGATCGGGCAGGATGATCAGCGCGCCGCCGACGATCAGCGGAATCGACTGCAGCGTGCGCGAGCGCGACGCCTCCTTGCGCACGGTCGTCTTCACGGCCTGCGACGTCGCGATCCAGTAGGCGAGCCAGATGGCCCACGGAGCGACGATGGCGATGGTCTGAACGATATTCACGGCTGGCCTGCCTCGTGTGGATGAGAATTCGGATGAACCCGGCGTGCCCGGTGCTCGACGTGCTGCGTCACGACGACAGCGCCGGCATCGGCGCGGACACGCACGCATGCGTAGCGCCGAGCGCGATGCCCGCGGCAGCGGGCAGCGCATCGCAGAAGTAGTCGAGCAGCGCCGCCCGCGTGGCTTCGCGCTGCGCGCGGCCTTCGATGTCGAGGAAATGGCCGGCGTCGGGAATCGTCGCGAAGCGTGCGCGCGGCACGTGCGCGGCCAGCTGGCGAACGTCGGCCGGCGTCGTGTATTCGTCGCGCTCGCCGTTCAGGAACAGCAGCTCGCAGCCGATGTTCGAGAACTCGCTCAGGTAGCGCTCCGGCTGCAGCGACAGGATCTGGTCGACGTGGAACGCGACCTGGTCCTGCTCGTCGCGCGGCAGCCGCGTCAGATACCGGTAGTTGTACAGCTTCATGATGCGCGGCAGGTAGCGGCCGACCGTATCGTTCAGCAGCTGCGCGGCCTTCAGGTTCTCGCCGGCCGCGATGTGGTCGCGGGCGCGCGTCACGTAGTCGACCATCGCGTCGTTCAGGAACGGCGAGAACGAGCAGATCGCCGCGCGCCGCACGCTCGGGCAGCCGCGCGCGAGCGCGAACAGCGACGCGACGCCGCCCCACGATACCGACACGAGGAACGCGGGCGCGAAACGCTCGACCAGATGCTGGAGGATCGCGGCCTCGTCGTCCTTGGTCAGGATGAAGCAGCCGGGGTTGTGCTGGCGCGACTGCCCCGCATACGGCAGGTCGAAGCAGATCGTATTCATCCGCTCGCCGAGATACTGGACGGTCTGCCCGAACGAGGCGGTCGTCGCGAGCGCGCCGTTGACGAGCATCGCCGTGTCGAACGACGGATCGAACACGTTCCGTTCGACGTAGACCTTCAGACCATTCGGTAGCGGGACCACGTATTTTTCGGTCGGCATCGTCGTTCTCCGGTGGATGCGGCGTCTCGGCGTCGCGGCATGCTGCAGGTGCGCAATGGCGGGCGCCGGCCCTGTCGCGGTCGTTGGCCGCGCCCATTGCCGACGCACCGCGGGAATAACCCGCGGCGCCGATTCATTCCTTGTGGTGCGGCGCCATACTAATACGGGCAATATTACTTACTCAAGTCATTCCAACGATCCCCTCTACTCCACCTGGAAATACGCCAGATTCGAATATTTTTGGCATTTTTTATGGTATGCGAAATCGATCTGAAGGTATCGGCAATCGTTTGCGAGCCAGCCTTCAATCAACCGAACGACACAATTATTTCCTGTAAATTCAGATAGATAAAAAGTTTAAATCGATCGATTGAAACGAATTTCCAGAAATTTCCGTTAGCGGCGCCGGGCAATCGAATTTCCGGATTTACGAGAATTTCACATAGCTCGACATTCTTTCGTTCAGTAATAAATCGAATCCGGAAACATTCGCGGCCATTGCACCGTCTTTACTGAAACCGTTTTAAACAAACTTCAAATTATTTAACCACCTTTCAATCTGTTTTTCCGCACCTGCACAATCGCGGCGGCATCGTCGGCTTGGTTCCTCCACCCTCCCATCTACCGTCGGACCCCGATTTTTTATTGATTGAACGGTCAATAAAAAACCGCTAAGCTCTCGGCTTCCAGGAACGGCCCGTCCGGGCGAAGGAGTCGCGATGCCGAAAGTCGGAATGCGGGAGATTCGTCGCGCGCAGTTGATCGACGCGACGCTGCGCTCGATCGACGAAGCCGGCCTGCCCGGCACGACGCTCGCCTCGGTCGCGCAGCGCGCGAACATCTCGACGGGGATCGTCAGCCACTACTTCGGCGACAAGGACGGCCTGCTCGAAGCCACGATGCGGCACGTGCTGCGCGATCTGTGGGCGGCCACCACGCGCCGCCGCGTCGCCGCCCGCAAGGACCCGCGCTCCCGGCTGCGCGCGATCGCCGCCGCGAACTTCGACGTCACGCAGGTCAGCACGCCCGTGATGAAGACCTGGCTCGCGTTCTGGTCGCAGAGCATGCACGACGCGATGCTCAAGCGCCTGCAGCACGTGAACACGCGGCGCCTCCATTCGAACCTGTGCGCGGAATTCGCCAAGGCGCTGCCGCGCGCGAAAGCACGGGAAGCCGCCAGCGGCCTCGCCGCGCTGATCGACGGCCTGTGGCTGCGCGGCGCGCTCGCCGGCGGCCCGATCGACACCCGGGCTGCACTGAAGCTCACCCACGATTACATCGACCTGCTGCTCGCGTCCGACTGACGCGTCGCGCACTCGCCCTCAAGGAGATCCTCATGTCCGTATACGGTTTGCAGCGCCTCTACATCGGCGGCGGTTACGTCGACGCCACCAGCGGCAAGACTTTCGACACCTTCGATCCCGCCACCGGCGAACTGCTCGCGCAGGTGCAGCAGGCGAGCGCGGCCGACGTCGACCGCGCGGTCGCATCGGCGCAGGAAGGCCAGCGCGAATGGGCCGCGATGACCGCGATGCAGCGCTCGCGCATCCTCCGGCGCGCGGTCGACCTGCTGCGCGAACGCAACGACGAACTCGCGGCGATCGAGACGCGCGACACCGGCAAGCCGATCGGCGAGACACTCGCGGTCGACATCGTCACCGGCGCGGACGTGATCGAGTACTACGCGGGCCTCGCGACCGCGATCGAAGGGCTGCAGGTGCCGCTGCGCGCCGAGTCGTTCGTCTATACGCGCCGCGAGCCGCTCGGCGTGTGCGCGGGCATCGGCGCATGGAACTACCCGATCCAGATCGCCTGCTGGAAGACCGCACCCGCGCTCGCGGCCGGCAATGCGATGGTGTTCAAGCCGAGCGAAGTCACGCCGCTCACCGCGCTGAAGCTCGCGGAAATCTATACGGAAGCCGGCGTGCCGGCCGGCGTGTTCAACGTCGTGCAGGGCGACGGTTCGGTCGGCGCGCTGCTGACCGGCCATCCGGACATCGCGAAGGTGTCGTTCACCGGCGGCGTCGAGACCGGCAAGAAGGTGATGTCGCTGGCCGGCGCATCGTCGCTGAAGGAAGTGACGATGGAACTCGGCGGCAAGTCGCCGCTGATCGTGTTCGAGGATGCCGACCTCGACCGCGCCGCCGACATCGCGGTCACCGCCAACTTCTTCAGCTCGGGCCAGGTCTGCACCAACGGCACGCGCGTGTTCGTGCACGGCTCGGTCAAGGACGCGTTCACGCAGAAGGTGCTCGAACGCGTGAAGCGCATCCGCGTCGGCAAGCCGACCGATGCCGACACCAACTTCGGCCCGCTCGTGTCGGCCGCGCAGCTCGACAAGGTGCTCGGCTTCATCGAGAGCGGCAAGGCCGAAGGCGCGAAGCTGCTCGCGGGCGGCACGCGCCTGACCGACGGCCACTTCGGCAGCGGCCAGTACGTCGCGCCGACCGTGTTCGGCGACTGCCGCGACGACATGAAGATCGTGCGCGAGGAGATTTTCGGGCCGGTGATGAGCATCCTCGAATTCGCATCGGAAGACGAAGTGATCGCCCGCGCGAACGACACGCACTACGGCCTCGCGGCCGGCGTCGTGACCGAGAACCTGTCGCGCGCGCACCGCACGATCCACCGCCTCGAAGCCGGCATCTGCTGGATCAACACGTGGGGCGAATCGCCGGCCGAGATGCCGGTTGGCGGATACAAGCAATCCGGTGTCGGACGCGAGAACGGCATCACGACGCTCGAACACTACACTCGAATCAAGTCGGTACAGGTCGAACTCGGCCGTTACAACCCGGTGTTTTGAGAACGAGAGGAGATTCCCCGTCATGACGACACGCGAATACGACTACATCATCTGCGGCGCGGGCTCCGCGGGCAACGTGCTCGCGACGCGCCTGACGGAAGATCCGAATGTCACGGTGCTGCTGCTCGAAGCGGGCGGCCCCGACTACCGCTTCGACTTCCGTACGCAGATGCCGGCGGCGCTCGCCTATCCGCTGCAGGGCCGTCGCTACAACTGGGCCTACGAGACCGACCCCGAGCCGCACATGGACAACCGCCGGATGGAATGCGGCCGCGGCAAGGGGCTCGGCGGCTCGTCGCTGATCAACGGGATGTGCTACATCCGCGGCAACGCGCTCGACTACGACAACTGGTCGACGCACAAGGGGCTCGAGAACTGGACCTATCTCGACTGCCTGCCGTACTTCAAGAAGGCCGAGACGCGCGACGTCGGCCCGAACGATTACCACGGCGGCGACGGCCCCGTGTCGGTCACGACCAGCAAGCCGGGCGTGAATCCGCTGTTCGAGGCGATGGTCGATGCGGGCGTGCAGGCCGGTTATCCGCGCACCGACGACCTGAACGGTTATCAGCAGGAAGGGTTCGGCCCGATGGACCGCACCGTCACGCCGAAAGGCCGCCGCGCGAGCACCGCGCGCGGCTACCTCGACCAGGCGCGCGCGCGGCCGAACCTCGAGATCGTCACGCACGCGCTCGCCGACCGCATCCTGTTCGACGGCAAGCGCGCATCGGGCGTCACGTACCTGCGCGGCAGCGAGCGCGCGACCGCGCATGCGCGCCGCGAAGTGCTCGTGTGCAGCGGCGCGATCGCATCGCCGCAACTGCTGCAGCGCTCGGGCGTCGGCCCCGGCGCGTGGCTGAAGGAACTCGACATCCCCGTCGTGCTCGACCTGCCCGGCGTCGGCCAGAACCTGCAGGATCACCTGGAGATGTACATCCAGTACGAGTGCAAGGAGCCGGTGTCGCTGTATCCGGCGCTCAAGTGGTGGAACCAGCCGAAGATCGGCCTCGAATGGATGCTGAACGGCACCGGCCTCGGCGCGACCAACCACTTCGAGGCGGGCGGCTTCATCCGCACGCGCGACGACGACCTGTGGCCGAACATCCAGTATCACTTCCTGCCCGTCGCGATCAACTACAACGGCTCGAACGCGATCGAGATGCACGGTTTCCAGGCGCACGTCGGTTCGATGCGTTCGCCGAGCCGCGGCCGCGTGAAGCTGCGCTCGCGCGACCCGAACGATCATCCGAGCATCCTGTTCAACTACATGGCCGAAGCGCTCGACTGGCGCGAGTTCCGCGATGCGATCCGCGCGACGCGCGAGATCATGCGGCAGCCCGCGCTCGACCGCTATCGCGGCCGCGAGCTGAACCCGGGCGCCGATTGCAAGACCGACAAGGAACTCGACGCGTTCGTGCGGGCCCGCGCTGAAACCGCGTTCCATCCGTCGTGCTCGTGCAAGATGGGTTACGACGACATGGCCGTGGTCGACGAGGAAGGCCGCGTGCACGGGCTCGACGGGCTGCGCGTGGTCGACGCGTCGATCATGCCGATCATCACGACCGGCAACCTGAACGCGCCGACGATCATGATCGCGGAGAAGATCGCCGACAAGATCCGCGGACGCAAGCCGCTCGCGCGTGTCGACGTGCCTTACTTCGTCGCGAACGGCGCGATGGCGCGCAATGTCGCGAAGGCGGTGCGGCAGCCTGAAACGGCGTAACCGCGCAAGCGCCCCCCCCCCGGGCGCAGCAGCAACCTGCACGGCTCGCAGCGTTCTCGCCGCGAGCCGTTTTTCATTTCATCGGGCGCGCTCGCCGCCCGTATTGAACCGCGTGGTCGCAGCCGCCATCGGCCGCACGCGTTTCGCGCGCACGATCGGATTCGATCGCGACGTCAGGCTCATCGCGCCGCGCAAGCGATCGAACGCGACATTCTCCGTCGGTCCGAAGCGGCCGACCGCCGGCCACGCGAGCGCTTCATCGAGCCACGTCTGCCACGCGTCGCCGTGAAAGCGGCGCGCGAATTCGCGCACGATGCCCGGCGCCGCGATCACGATGCCCGCCAGCAGGTAATACGCCCAGAAGCTGCCCGCGCCGACGAGCCGGTCGAGCCGGCATACGGACACCGCCGCGAGCAGACCGTCCATCGACGCGAGATCGGTGCGCCGTTCGCGAATCGCTCGTGCAACGAGATTGTGCCGACCGCCGTACGCAGCGAAGGACACCCCGTTGCCGGCGGCAAGCTCCGCGCAGAACATCGCGAGCGCGGCCATCTCGTCGACGCGCGCGGCATCGTCGCGCGGCCCGCAGACGCGCAGCACGATCGCGTCGATGATCGCCCCGGGCCTCGCCGACGGCGCCACGCAAGCTGCCGCGACGGCCGCGCGTCGTTCTCTCAGGTTCTTCGCGGGCGGTGCTTCGCCGTTCGCGGATGGTTCCCGTACTTCGTGCTCGCCGCCATCGTCGCCGCCGGGTTCGACACCGCCGGCAATCCGCTCGAGCGCGGCCCAGCCGTCGTCGGGATCGTCGAAAGCCCATGCATCGACGAAGCCGTGCGCCGACTCGAATACCGCGCGCGATCCGCGGCAGCGTCGCTCGGCATCCGCGAGCTGTGCCGTGCCGGGAATGTGCAGGCAGGCACCGAGCGGATCGCTCGCGTCGCACGCGCAACCGCCGCCATCCGTTGCAATCCACGGCGCGAATTCGTGCAGGACGGCGATCGCTTCGCGCGACAGGTTCGCGCCGGCTCGCCCGCGGGCCGCGCGCGCCGGCAGGACAGCCGGTGCGTCGGCGTCGGCCGTCGCCACGCAAACCGCTTCGTTCACGTGTTCGATCAGGTACTGCAGCCACGCGGCCGTGCGCAGCCGGTCGGGCATCGCACCGCGGGCATCGCCATACTTCGCTGGGTCGGTAAGCATGGGGGGTCCGGAATGGTTGTCTTGTGTCGGCCGGGGCAGGCGGCACGGTGCGCCGCACCGGCCCCCTGCACGGCCGCCCGCCTCGGATCGCGAGGCAGGCGGCCCGCCGGCCGTCGCGCCGCTACGCGCGACGACGCGGATGCATCGCGAAACCGGAACGCCCGCCGCGCATCCCTGCACGGCCCTCATTCATCGCGGGCGTCCGGCCTCGATCAGGTGCCGCTTACTGCACGTGGAACTTCGGCGACGTGGCAACCGTGCCGCTGACCGTGCAGTCCGGCGTCAGCACCGCGTTGTTGAACGTCAGCGACGAGTTCGGATCGCTCCACGTCGTCACGATCTTGCTCGGCCCGCAGGTACCGAGCAGCGTCACGGTCACCTTCGCGTTGTTGATCGTCAGTTGCGTCGTGCTGTCGGCCTGCCCCGTCCACGGTGCCGCGCTGGTCGCGCTGCCGCTGATCAGGCCGCACGTCGCGCCGCCCGCGAACGTCGTCGACGTGATGTTGACGATGCCCGTCGAGCTGATCGTGCCGTTGAACGTCGCGTTGCAGCTCGCATTGATCGCGCCCTTGGCCAGGACCGTGAGGCCCGTCGCGGAGAACGGCTCCCCGTTCGGGTTCATCGCGTGCCCGTCGACGCGCGAAACGGTCACGGCGAAAGCAGGCGCGGCCGAAACCACGGTGAATGCCACTGCAGCAACAAGCGATACGAGTTTGCGAATGCTCATTTGAACTGCCCCCTCTCTCTTCACAAATGGCGGCACGCCGCCAGGAACGCGACACGCCGGCCGGATTCGCCCGGCCGCCCGGTCGCAGGAAGCCGCCGGCGTGCGCGATGCACGCCGGACGGCTCAGAACCTGTAGGAAACACCGACGAACGTGATCAGCGGGTCCGCCTTCAGCCGCGTGCGCGTGGTCGCGAGCGTCGAGCCGTCGGCGGCCTTGATCACGAGCGACGAGTAGGTCTTCAGCGGCATGTAGGTCAGCGTCGCCGTGAGCCCCCAGTGCTTGTCGATCGCATAGCTCGCGCCGACGTTGTAGACCGGCGTGAACGACGACGACGCCTTGCCCTCCACCGACGTCGGCCCCGGCTTGCCGGCGCCGGCCGCGAGCACGCTGCCGAGGTTCTCGTTGATGTCCTTCGCGAAGTTGCCGTTCAGTTCGATGTTGCTGAACCAGCTGTAGGCCACGCCGATCCCGACGAACGGACGGAACTTCGCGGTCGGTGCATTGAAGTAGTACTGCAGAATGATCGTCGGGCTCCATTGCCGTGCGTTCTTCACGGCCGGCTGGTTCGCCGGCTTGTCCATGTCGACGTTGCCGAGCGAACCGGCCGGACCCGGCGGCCTGATCACGCCGTGACCGGTCAGCGTGAACTCGGGCGGCACGCCGAGCACCGACGTCACCGCGATGTGGTCGGTGAAGAAATGCGTGAGCGTGAGGCCGACCGTATCGGCGTTGTTGACCGTCAGGCTCGTGCCCGGCGACGTGAACGAACCGGGCAGCCGCAGCGGCCCGTTGATCGGCATGCTCGCGAGATTCGTCGTCAGCCCGTTGGTCGAATCCTGCGGCATGATGTGCAACCAGCCCAGCGTCGCGACGTTGTCGCCCGCCTGCTGGGCCGATGCGAGCGTCGACACGCCTGCGACGACACCCGCGACAATCAGCTTCTTCATCAAGTCTCCCCTCGTTTCGTCCGGGCACCGCACCGTTGCGCGCGGCACCGCCGTGTCTCCATCCATGCGCGGTTACTGCACGAACGCACCGACCGTGAAGTACGGATTGCGCGTATCGGCCATGTCGAGGAACCCGAACACGCCGCCGGTGAACACGAACTTGCCGGTCGCCGGCCCCGACGCCGTGTCCGCGTGGACGGTCGTCACGACGCCCGGCACCTTCTGCGTGTAATCGAGGTTCAGCGCGCGCGTGAGCGCGGCCTGCGATGCGTTGAACGGATCGAGCAGCGTCGCCTGCGCACCGACGAGCGCGGTCGCGCGATAGTTGAACGCGCTGTCGACGCCCGTGTACTCGCCGTTCTGCGAGCCCTGCGCGATCGCCGCCTGCGGGCTCAGGAACGAGATGCCCGACTCGTCGTCGGCGCTCGGCGGGCCCTGCGTGAGGTCCGCGTTCGCGGCGCCCGTGCGGATGAAAACCGGCACGAGCTGGTTGCGCAGCTTGCCGACGATCAGGATCCCCTTGCCGGCCTTCGCCGGATCGAGCGCGGCGAGCGTCGGCGCAAGCTGCGGCTGGTAGTTCAGCGACTGGAACGCCGGGGCGTCCGGGCGCAGCGTGAATGGCTGGTTCACGGTCGCGCTCGACGCGAGCGGCTGACCGCCGTTCTTCTTGCCGAAGTTGTCGGTCTCGACATAGCTGCCGTCCGCGTGGATCGTCACCTGTTGGTCGAGCGCCACCGGCTGGAAGTTCTGCGACGGCACCTGGTGGTAGCCGAGCTGGTTGTACGTGCCGGCGATCTTCGACAGATCGGTTTCGAGCGACGAGAAGCTGATGAACGGGTAGTACGGGAATGTCGTCTTCGGAATCCTGCCGACACCGATCACGCCGTCGAACTGGATCGTCGCGCCGGGAATCGCGCCGCCCAGCACACCTTCACCAAGGAACAGGCGCGCCGGACGGCTCGGGTCGGGGCTCGCGTTCTGCATCCGGAACGTGCACTGGTTCAGCTTCACGGTCGGCAGGCCCGTTTCGTCGGCCAGCGTGCCGTCGACGACGTTGGCCGGCGCGGTGTCACGCGTCGGTTGCACGGTGCCGGTGGTGGTCGGCACCGGCGATGCGAGGTAGGTCATCCGGTACGTCATCTTCGTCGTGTCGAGCTGCACCTTCACGAGTTCGCCCGAGCCGGAGCCGCCGACGAACACCGTGCCGTAGTCGATGGCCTGCGGGCACAGCCGGACCACCGGTGCGGGCGGCGGGTCGCCATCACCGCCGCAGGCAGCCAGCGCGGGCGCGAGCGACGCCGCGGCCATCCAATGCTTCACATTCATAGGAATCCTCTTGAATTTAGATTCGCCGGCGGCGACGCGTGCGCCGCCGGTGTTCCGGGTTCAGTCCGCGGTTACTGGACGAACGCGCCGACCGTGAAGAACGGATTGACCTTGCTGTTGTTGACGACCATCGCGTACACGTTGCCGGCCGTCACGAGCCAGCCCGTGTCACCCTTGCCGAAGATCGCCACATTGCCGTTCGCCCCCTTCGCGTTGAAGTCCTGCGAGGCCGTGACCTTGATCTTGCCGGGCGTCGCCTGCGTGTAGTCGAGCGCGAACTGCGACGTGACCGACGACGTCTGCGGATCGATGAACGCCGCGGTGGCGCCCTGGAACAGCGTCGACGTATAGTTCGCGGCCATCGTCGACACGGCGGTGCCGTCGTTGCAGCTGCCGGCCTGCGCCAGGAAGAAAGTGCCGTCGAAGGTGCCGGGCAGATCCGGATGCGGGACGTTGTTGTTGAAGCTCGGCCCCGACGTCGCGATCGCGAACGTCGCGGTACTGGGTGCCACGACGCCGCACGCGGACGCGCTCGTTGCGCCGATGAACCCGCCTTTCAGCGAATTCGCGCCGACGGCCGTGGTCCGCGACAGCATCGAGATCCCCACCTCGGCATCGGCGACCGACGCCAGCAGGTTGCTCGCATCGATATGCGTGTAGCCCACGCGAATCACGATCGGCACCAGCACGCCGTTCAGCTTGCCGACGATCATGATGCCCTTCGCCTGACTCGGCGCGACGATGACGATTGCCGAGCCCTGCCCCGCGAACGGGTAAATGAGGTTTCCGCCCGCCTTCGCCACCGGGTGGCTCACGAACACGTTGTCGGACGAACCGTCGGTATTCTTGCGCAACGCCCACGGCGTCCCGGTGGTCTGGCACGAGTAGTCGCTGCCCGCCGTAATGGTGCACGAGCCGTCGGCATTGAACGTCTGGTTCCAGTTGACGACATCGGGTTGCCAGCCGACGGCGCCCGTGTTGCTCTGCGCGCTGCCGCCGACCGGCGACAGGTGGATGCCGAGTTCGTTGTAGTTGCCGGCGACCTTCGAGAAGTCGGTTTCGGTGTCGGTGAAGCCGATGAACGGATAGAAATCGAAGGTGCGCGACGGCACGGTGCCGAGCACGACGCCCGGGAACGGCTCGAGACCGGCGAACGCGATCGTCGCGCCCGGAATCCCGCCGCCGACCACCCCGTTGCCGACGAACAGCATCGGCGGGTCCGCGCGATTGATCGTCACCGCATATGCGCCGTCGCTCGTCGCGCCGCTGTCGAGCACGAACGCGCAGCGGTTCTGCTCGGCCGTCGGCAGATTGGCCGGATGATGAAACGCGCCGCTGATCGTCAGGCCCGCACGCGTGTCGTTGACCTGCCCCGCCGACGTCGGCACCGACGACTCGATGAACTGCATCTGATACGTCAGCTTCGTCGTGTCGAACTTCACCTTCACGTATTCGCCGCTGCCGGCGCCGCCCGTGTAGGTCGTCGTGTAGTCGAGCGAATCCGGACACAGCTTCTTCACGACGGGCGGCGTCGTCTCGGCGCCGCTCGGCCCGCATGCGCTGCCCGAGCACTGCGGCACGTTGATCGGGCCCGGATCGTCGCCGCCGCCGCAACCGGCGACGAACGGCAGCGCCAGCACGGCGCACGACAGGATCGCCTTCCGCCATTCAGGAATGCAAAACATCAACCCCTCCTTTTGAGGTACGACAGGTCTCGTCCGGACGGGCTGCGTGGCCCGCCGGTTGGTATCGCGCCGCCGCGACGGCGCGCGGCGCATGACGATGCGCGCAATGCGCGCCGCGTTGCCGGTCGGGCAAAGGTGATCAGGACCGCCGCGGCAGGCAAGCGCTCTCCGGCGGCGCCGTCATGCGGCACGGCACCGTCGGAGCAATCGAAACGGGAAGTGGAGCGTCGCTACAGCGGCAACGCGATGTGATGACGCAGGCACGCGACTCGCGTCGCGCCCGCATCCGGCGAAAAGCAGCAAAACGGCCGTCCGGCCGGCCCCTCGGAAAGGCGTCTCATGGTGTGGTCTCCATACGTACGCTTGATTCGTTATCGTGATGCGTCGTTGGTCGAGACTATGATCGGACGATACGCACAAGTAAATGGATGCAGAGTTCCAAACGCGCCGAACCGCGCACGCCTAGTGCGAGCAGGGCGTTTGACAATTTTTCAAACGGCCTTCATTTTATTTGCTCAGACAAATACCGGGGCTGTACAACGCGCATTCGAATAAGGGCGGCCGACCCGCGCGAGGCCCGGCGTGCGGGCCTCAGGCGGGCCGCACGCACGAGGGCGCACGCTCTCACACGTCGATGATCGCAAGCGTACCGTGGCTGCCCGGCAGCACCGCGTGACGCGTGCCGGCGACCGCGAGATACATCTGTCCGGCCTCGACCACGACCGTCTGCGCGTCGACCTCGAGCATCAGCCTGCCGTCGAGCACCAGCAGGCCCTCGTTGTAATCGTGCACTTCGGCTTCGTACGGCTGCGCGTCCATGCGCAGCACCTTGATCCGGGCCGGGCCGACTTCGCCGACGATCGTGGATTGCCATGCGACGGCCTGGGCCGCCGCGACGGACTTGAAATCGATCAAAGACATGCGCACCGCTCCTGGAACGTGAGAGGAACGCATTATCGCGAGCGCGGCGCACGCCGTCCCGGTACGGCGCGGCGTCGACCGGGCAGCACAGTCGTGCCGGCCGCCCAGCGCTCACGCGAGCGTCATCCGATTGCCCGAAAACCGCGCGCATTGTTCACTCGATTCCAATAAAGCATCGCTTTATTGAGTCAAACGCGCGCATTTCACGCAAATCGCGCACCGGCATCGCATGTCCTTGCCGTCGAAATGCATTTCCATCTTCCGATTGCTAATATGGCGGTCCTGCGATCCCGCACCACAACGCCGTTCGACATGACGCCCGTTCGCCATGCCGCCCCCGCCCCGCCGCTTCGCTGCGGCGGCTCCGGGCACGCGCGGCGCGCAGCGTCGGACCGACCGGCCGTGCCATCCGTGAGCATGCAACCGATCCTTTCCGTCTCCGACCTCTCCAAGACATACGCGTCCGGCTTCCAGGCGCTGAAGCACGTGACCCTCGACATCCGCCCCGGCGAGATCTTCGCGCTGCTGGGCCCGAACGGCGCGGGCAAGACCACGCTGATCGGCTCGATCTGCGGCATCGTCACGCCGACCGAAGGCCGTGTGACGGTCGGCGGTCACGACATCCGCGACCAGTACCGCGCCGCCCGCGAAATGATCGGCCTCGTGCCGCAGGAGCTGACCACCGACGCGTTCGAAACCGTCTGGGCGACGGTATCGTTCAGCCGCGGCCTGTTCGGCAAGGCGCCCGATCCCGCGTACATCGAGAAGACGCTGAAGGCGCTGTCGCTGTGGGACAAGCGCGACAACAAGCTGATGACGCTGTCGGGCGGCATGAAGCGCCGCGTGATGATCGCGAAGGCGCTGTCGCACGAGCCGCGCATCCTGTTCCTCGACGAGCCGACGGCCGGCGTCGACGTCGAGCTGCGCCGCGACATGTGGAAGCTGGTCGACTCGCTGCGCGAAAGCGGCGTGACGATCCTGCTGACCACGCACTACATCGAGGAAGCCGAGGAAATGGCCGACCGGATCGGCATCATCCTCGGCGGCGAGCTCGTGCTCGTCGAAGAGAAGCGCGAGCTGATGCGCAAGCTCGGCAAGAAGCAGCTGACCGTGCAGCTCGAGCATCCGCTCGCGACCGTGCCAGCCGGTCTCGCCGCGTTCGGGCTCGAACGCGCGGACGACGGCAACGCGCTCGTCTACACCTACGACTCGCAGCGCGACGACGCGAGCATCGCGACGCTGATCAACGCGCTCGGCTCGGCCGGCATCGGCTTTCGCGACCTGCATACGACGCAGAGTTCGCTCGAGGACATTTTCGTCAGCCTGATCGACAACCGCCGCAACGGCGCACAAGGGGCGTAACGCACATGGCGAACATGAATTTACATGGCATCCGCGCGATCTACCGCGCCGAAATGGCCCGCACGCGCCGCACGCTGATGCAGAGCATCATCGCGCCGGTGATCTCGACGTCGCTGTACTTCGTCGTGTTCGGCTCGGCGATCGGATCGCGCATCAGCGACGTGAACGGCATCGGCTACGGGTCGTTCATCGTGCCGGGCCTCGTGATGCTGTCGCTGCTGTCGCAGAGCATCTCGAACGCGTCGTTCGGCATCTACTTCCCGCGCTTCACGGGCACGATCTACGAGATCCTGTCCGCGCCCGTGTCGTACTGGGAGATCGTGATCGCCTATGTGGGTGCGGCCGCATCGAAGTCGCTGCTGCTCGGGCTGATCATCCTCGCGACGGCCGGCCTGTTCGTGCCGCTGCACATCCTGCATCCGTTCTGGATGGTGCTGTTCCTCGTGCTGACGTCGATCACCTTCAGCCTGTTCGGCTTCGTGATCGGCATCTGGGCCGACAGCTTCGAGAAGCTGCAGCTCGTGCCGCTTCTGATCATCACGCCGCTCACGTTCCTCGGCGGCAGCTTCTATTCGGTCGACATGCTGCCGCCCGCGTGGCGCATCGTCACGCTGTTCAACCCGATCGTCTATCTGATCAGCGGCTTCCGCTGGTCGTTCTACGGGCTGGCCGACGTGCACGTGGGAATCAGCCTCGCGGCGACCTCGCTGTTCCTCGCGATCCTGCTTGCAGTCGTCGCGTGGATGTTCCGCACCGGCTACAAGCTGAAAAACTGACGCGGCTCGGCCGCGGGGGCGCCGCGGTTCGCGGATTCGGGGCCGCGCTGCTAGACTGGATCGGAAGATCGACTGCTGCCGTCTGCCGCACCGCAACCCGCGACGCGCGGACGGCCCGGCTCCCTTCCCTGCGCGAGGATCCCCGATGAGCGCCTCCCGAATCGACGTCGTCCGCGACGGCCTGTTTCGCGCCACGTCCTACGTCGAAACGCTGAACCTGAGCTTCAGCCAGTTCTTCGTACGATCGCCGCACGGCGACGTGCTGTGCGTCGAAACGGGCACCCGTTCCAATTTCACGCAACTGAGCGCGGCACTCAACACCATCGGCATCGCGCCGTCGATGGTCAGCAGCGTGATCGTCCCGCACTTCGAGGCCGACGAAATGGGCGCGCTGCCCGACTTCCTCGCGGCCAACCCGGCGCTCGTCGCGTACGGGCATCCGATGTGTACCTGGGGGCTTGCCGACGTGTTCGGCGTGCATGCGGTTCCGCTGACGGACGGTGAACCGAGGACGCTGTCGGGCATCGACGTCGTGCCGGTCTTCACGAAACACGTGCATCAGTGGGATTCGCTCGTCGTGTATCTGCCGGCGTACAAGGCGCTGCTGTCGTCGGACATCCTGATGCGCTTCGGCAGGGAGGAAACCGACGACCCGCTGCCCGCGATCCTCGACGCGATCACGCGCTCGGACTACCTGCCTTCGCTCGCGCACCTGGCGAGCGCGCTGCGCCGCATCCAGGCGCTCGATCTCGACATCATCCTGCCGATGCACGGCCCGGCGATCACGCACGACATTGCGCGTGTGATCGCCGGTGTGATCGCGCATTGCGACGCGGCCGCGGCATAGCGCACGCGCTGTCGCGTGCGGCAGCCGGCAGTTCGTCGCCCGTCGCCGGTCAGGCGCCGGTCACGACGAATTCGGCGGACGCCTTGCTCTGGACTGCGGCCATCACCGCGAGTTCGCGCTTGCTGCGCGGTTCGCCGGCCACGACGCCCGTCGCATGCTTGGCCTTCGCGCCGAGCGGAAAGAACACGAACGACGCGCCGGCCGGCGCATCCGGCTCGGCCCGCAGGCGTTTGTTCAGAATCTTCAGGTACTTTTTCTTCGAGACTTCCTTCGTTGCCATGGCGCCCTCCGCATGAACGTAATGCAGACCAGCATACCAGTTTTGACCGGCGGCTCCAGCGCGCCGCGGCACGATCGACCCGTACCGGAATCAACCGGCTTGCGCGACTCGCCGCGTCATCGGGCATCGAGATTTTTTTTCGCGCGATGTCGATTCGCGCGATCGTCGCGCGTCGTAGTGTCGTAACCGATCGATTTGCCGTCCGCATGGCCGGCCGGTCGCGGATCTTCCCTTTCCCATTCAAGGAGTCACAACGATGCGTGTCATGGTAATCGTCAAGGCAACGGCCATTTCCGAATCGGGCGCGATGCCCGATACCGAACTGCTGGCCGCGATGGGCCGGTACAACGAGGAACTCGTGAAGGCCGGCGTAATGCTGGCCGGCGAAGGGCTGCACCCGAGTTCGCGCGGCAAGCGCGTGCACTTCTCCGGCAAGGACCGGACCGTCATCGACGGCCCGTTCGCCGAAACCAAGGAACTGATCGCCGGCTACTGGCTGTGGCAGGTCGACTCGATGGAAGAAGCCGTCGAATGGGTCAAGCGCTGTCCGAACCCGATGCCGATCGAATCGGACATCGAGATCCGCCAGGTGTTCTCGCCCGAGGATTTCGGCGCGGAATTCACGCCCGAGCTGCAGGAGCAGGAAGCGCGGCTGCGCGCGCAACTCGGCGACGGCCCGAAGGCACCGCCGGCCGGGAACTGACGGATCGCACTGACCTGCCCGCCGGGCGGGCCGCCTCGCAGCCGTGCGCGGCGACCCGCCCGGAAAGTCTCGGGTCGATCGCGCCCCGGCACCGCGCCACCCGCCGTTCCAGCCTGCCCTTCGGCGCTTTTTTTCACCTCCGTTGTCGATTTCCCTGCTTGCCGGCCGTCCTGATGTCGTAAGCCCGTTCGCCTTCCGGCGGACGATCATCCGACCACCCACCCCAAGGAGATACGACCATGCGCGTCCTGGTAATCGTCAAGGCCACCGCCGATTCCGAATCCGGCCGGATGCCCGACCCTGAAATGTTCGCTGCGATGGGCCGCTTCAACGAGGAGCTGGCGAAGGCCGGCATCCTGCTGATCGCCGACGGCTTGCAGCCGAGCATGCGCGGCAAGCGCGTCCACTTTGCCGGCAAGAACCGCACCGTCATCGACGGCCCGTTCGCCGAAACGAAGGAGCTCGTCGCCGGCTTCTGGCTGTGGCAGGTGAAATCGATGGAAGAAGCGGTCGAATGGGTGAAGCGCTGCCCGAATCCGATGCGCGGCGACTCCGACATCGAAATCCGCCCGCTGTTCGAAGCCGAGGACTTCAGCCCGGCATTCACGGCCGAACTGCAGGCGCTGAAAGCGACACTGAGCGCGCAAGCCGAGGCCGGGAAGCGCACGTAAGCCGTGTGGCGTCTGGCGACTCCACGTGACCGCCGGGCGCCTTCGCTACCCGCCGACGCGGCACGGCTCACGCGCGATTGCGCGGCACCGCGAGCCGCTCGACCGCCCCAGCGGTCACGTCCCTGAACATCCCGGCATTGCCGTACGCCCGCGCGGCAAGCATCGCGCCATAGACCAGCGACACGAACGTCGCGGCCTCGGTCTGCACCGACACGCCCGGCTGCACGACGCCGTCTTTCACCCCGGTGTCGAGCACGCGCACCAGCCACGCCGCAAGGTCGTCGAAGTGCGCCTTCACCGCCCGCGCGACTTCGTCGGGCAGCGCCGGCAACTCCGCGCCGAGCATGCCGGCGACGCAGAACGGCGCGCTGTCGTCCGCGATGCAGCGTTCCCAGTAGCCGATGTATGCGCGCATCTGCACCAGCGCGTCGGCACCGCTCGCGTCGAGCAACGCCATGTCGGCATCGAATTTCGCCTGCGACTGCTGCAGCACGGCGACCGCCAGATCCGCCTTCGTCGGAAAGTGGTGGTGAATGCTCGCCTTCCTGATGTCGATCGCGTCGGCGATGTCGGCATAACTGAACCCGCTGTAGCCGCGCCGCATGATCAGTTGCCGCCCGGCTTCGAGTATGCGGCCCGCCGTACTGTCCCCCGATACCGTCATTTTGCCTACCATCTAGTCGGATGAAAAACATGGATAGTTTACCTCCCTGAGATACTCTTTTCCAGCCGCGATTTCTTCTTGCACATCATCCTACCTACTAGTAGGATGACTTCATCGACGAAACAAGACGCCTGTCGATATCCGACGGTTCCTACCCTGTCTTCCTTCTGGAGAATGAAAATGAAGCGCTTTTCCCAAGTCCGCCAGATCGCCGCGGCACTCGCCCTGACCGCCGCCGCACTCGGCTCGCATGCGGCCGTCGCCGCCCCCGTCAAGAACGTCGTGCTGGTTCATGGCTACTTCGCCGACGGCTCTGGCTGGCAAGCCGTCTCGAACATCCTGACACGTGACGGCTACAAGGTTTCCGTCGTGCAGCAGCCGGAAACGTCGTTCGACGACGACGTGAAGGCAACCCGGCGCGTCGTCGACGCGCAGGACGGCCCGAGCATCCTCGTCGGCCATAGCTACGGCGGCGCGGTGATCACCGAAGCCGGCAACGACGACAAGGTCGCGGGCCTCGTCTACGTCGCAGCATTCCAGCCCGACACCGGCGAAAGCCCGCTCGAACTGACCAGGAAGACGCCGCCCGCGACAAAGGCGATCAAGGCCACCGAAGACGGCCATCTGTATTTCGACGAAGCGTCGTTCCATGCCGACTTCGCGGCCGACGTGCCGGCCGCCCAAGCGAAATTCATGGCGATCTCGCAAGTCACGCCGGCCGCGCAGTCGTTCGGCGTGCCGATCACGCACGCCGCATGGCGGACGAAGCCGAGCTGGGCGGTGGTCGCCACCGCCGACCGCGCGATCAACCCCGAGCTCGAACGCTTCATGACGCAACGCGCCGGCAGCAAGACGATCGAACTCAAGTCGAGCCACGTCGCCTACATCTCGCATCCCGCTGAAGTCGCGAAGCTGATCGAACAGGCAGCCCGGGGCACCGGCAAGGAGTAATGCAGCGCGTTGCCCGAAGCGCTCCGGTTGACGCCGTCGGTCCAGTAACGTATCGTTTTGACACGTTACTGGACCGACAAACGCTTTCCATCATGCATTCCCGTTTCGACCGTTTTCGCGCGACACCGCTCGGCACGCAACTCGAAGCGCTGATCGCGCGGCCTGAGCGCTATGTCGAATTCGCGGCGCTGTCGCGTGTCGGCGTCGCCGCGATCGGCGCGATCCAGCACGAAATCGCGCACAAATTCCCCGAAATCGAAGCCGATACGACGGCCCGGCAGTTCTGCGGGGCGATGGTCGCCGACGTGATGCGCCGCCACGGGCATGACGTCGTGCAGGCGCGCGGCCGGATCGGCGGCGCGCTGTTCAGCTACGGCGCGGTATTCAGCGCATTTCCGCGGGCGCTGCCGTTCGCCGACGTCGTCGTCGAGCTGGCCGCGATGCCTGAGCGGATCGCCGCGTATGCCGCGCACTTTCCCGCCATGCTCGTCACGCGCCGCCCGGCCGGCACGGGCTTCTCGCTCGTCGAACACGCATGCCACCTGCGCGACCTCGACGCGGTGTTCGCCGAACGCATCGAAGTCGTGCGCGCGCACGAGTTGCCGGTGATCGCCTCCGTCGACGGGACGGCACTCGCCGCGCAGCGCGACTACCTGGCGCAGCCGCTCGACGACGCGCTTGCCACGTTCCGCGCCGGGCGCGCCGCGCTGTGCGCGACGGCCGCCGCGCTGCAACCGTCGGAACTGGCGCGCTGCGGGCTGCGCGACGGCATCCGCCGGATGTCGCTCGACGAACTCGTGCGCGAGCTGCTCGACCACGATCGCACCCACGTGCTCGAACTCGACGAACTGCTCGCCGAACTCGAATTGCCGCCCCTTCCGTCGTCGACCGTCCAATGAGCCAGCCCACCCCGCCCGTCGTCTTCGTCCACGGTTTCATCGGCACGTTCGACGTGCCCGCATGGCCCGGCCCGCATCTCGCCCCCGACCTGCTCGGCTACGGCGTCCATCGCGACACGCCGTTCGACGCGATCACGCTCGCCGCGCAGGTCGAGCATCTGCGGCAGGCTGTCGACACGCACTACGGCGCGCAGCCGGTCGATCTCGTCGGTCACTCGGTCGGCGGCGCGATCGCGATGCTGTTCGCCCATGCCCATCCGGCGCGCGTGCGCCGGATCGTCAACGTCGAAGGCAACTTCACGCTCGACGACGCATTCTGGTCGGCGTCGGTCGGCCGCATGTCGCCCGCGCAAGCCGACGCGATGCTCGACGGCCTGCGCAGCGATCCATCCGGCTGGCTGCGCGGCGCGATCGACGAACCGTCGCCGCGCCAGCTCGACGACGCGCGCCGCTGGCTCGCGCATCAGCCGGGGTCGACGCTGCGCGCGATGGGACGCTCGGTCGTCGCGACGACGGGCGAACCCGGCTATCTGCAGCTGCTGGCCGAAGGTTTCGAGCGCCATCCGGTGTGGCTCGTCGCCGGCGACCGCTCGCGCGCGGGCTGGCACGTGCCGGACTGGGCGCTCGCGCGCTGCGCCGGCTTCGAGACGATCGCCGGCTGCGGGCACCTGATACCGGCCGAGCGGCCCGCCGCGTTCCGGGAGGCGCTGGCGCGCTGCCTCGGCTGACGCGCGCGGCCGCCGGACTGCGCGCCGGCCACCTGACAACTCGTAGGATTCGCCGAAATTTGGCTGAAAGGCACGGTTGCTAGAGTCGCCAAACAGGGTTTTCCCGATGCCCGACTGCCGAACGGAAACGACACATGCGAGGCTTCATGAACCTGATACGCACGTTCTGGCTACTGCTGCTGCTCGCCGTCGCGGGCCCGGCCCTCGCCTTTCAGACGCGGGTCGTCGCGATCCCGAGCGCGGCGATGAACGAGACGCTGAAGGCGACCGTCGTGCTGCCGGACGACTATGCGCGCCTGCGCCACGGGCCTGAACGCGCCGTCGAGCGCTTTCCGGTCGTCTATCTGCTGCACGGCTCCGGCGGCGACCATACCGACTGGACCGCGAACACGCGGATCGCCGCGCTGGCCGATCGCCATCACGTGATCCTGGTGATGCCCGACGGCGGACACGAAAGCTGGTACATCGACAGCCCGTTCGACTCGGGCAGCCGCTACGAAACCTTCGTCGGCGACGAAGTCGTGTCGTATGTCGACATGCACTTCAGAACCATCGCGACCAAGGGCGCACGTGCGATCACCGGGCTCAGCATGGGCGGCTTCGGCGCACTGCGCATCGCGCTCGACCGGCCCGACACGTTCGGCGCGGTCGGCAGCATCAGCGGCGCCGTCGATCCGCGCTGCTGCGAGGACGAGCCCGGCATCGACCACGTGTTCGGCGATCCCGTCCGCCATCCGTCGTTCTGGAACCGCAACGCGATCGTCGAAAGCGCGCGCGCGTTCGTCCGTGCGCATCTCGACCTGACGATCGACTGCGGCCGCGACGACTCGTTCGTCAGCTCGAACCGCACGCTGCATCAACGACTCGTCGCACTCGGCGTGCCGCACGACTATGCGGAGCGTCCGGGCGGTCACACTTGGGACTACTGGGCGCACGCGATCCGCTACCAGATGCAGTTCTTCGCGACGTCGTTCCAGCACGGCGGCTACGCGTAGGATCCGCCCACCCGTGTCGCGCGCCGTCCGGCCGGCGTGACGCGGACAGCCCGACGCGCATCGCGCTGCCGCGCCCGTGGGTCGTCGCAGCGCGCGACGGACCCGATGGTAGGATGCGCAGGCATCGACCACCCGACTTCCTCCATGCCGCGCGACAACTTCGCGGACCTGCTCGCCTTCATCGCCGTCGCGCGCGAGCGCAGCTTCACGCGCGCGGCCGCCCGGCTCGGCGTGTCGCAATCCGCACTCAGCCATACGATCCGCTCGCTCGAGACGCGTCTCGGTGTGCGGCTGCTCACGCGCACGACGCGCAGCGTGGCGCCGACCGAAGCCGGCGAGCGCCTGCTGCTCAATCTCGCGCCGCGCTTCGACGAAATCGAGGCCGAACTGTCGGCGCTCGCGGAACTGCGCGACAAACCGGCCGGCACCGTGCGCATCAACGCGACCGACTACGTGATCCGCACGCTGCTGTGGCCGAAGCTGTCGCCGATCCTGCGCGACTACCGCGACCTCAAGGTCGAGTTCGTAACCGACTACGGGCTGTCCGACATCGTCGCGGAACGCTTCGACATCGGCGTGCGGCTGGGAGACCAGGTCGCGAAGGACATGATCGCGGTGCGCATCTCGCCCGACCTGAAAATGGCGATCGTCGGCGCGCCCGCGTATTTCGCGCAACGCGAGCACCCCGCGACGCCGCAGGATCTCGTCGCGCACGACTGCATCAACCTGCGGCTGCCGACGCACGGCGCGCTGTACGCGTGGGAACTCGCGCGCGGCGACGACACGCTGCAGGTGCGCGTCGACGGCCAGGTCACGTTCAACGGCACCTATGAAATGCTCGACGCGGCGCTCGCAGGCTACGGCCTTGCGTACGTGCCGGCCGAACTCGCCGCGCCGCACGTCGGTGCCGGCAGGCTCGTCAGCGTGCTCGACGACTGGTGCCCCACCTTTCCCGGCCACCACCTGTACTACGCGAGCCGGCGGCAATCGTCGCGGGCTGTCGCGCTGATCGTCGACGCGCTGCGCCATCCCGGTCATTCATGAACCGGTTCGATAAGTGCATGCGCATTCCTGGGGATTATCGATAGGCGCGTCGGTGGCTACCATCGTCGATGTCTTCCACGTCCTCCGGAGCCCTCGATGTCCGAACCGACTTCCGCCGCGCGCCAGGCCTTCGGCGCAATCGCGCCGGCTCTCGCCGACTACACCGACAACGTGCTGTTCGGCGACGTGTGGCAGCGCCCCGGCCTGTCGCCGCGCGATCGCAGCCTGATCACGGTCGCGAGCCTCGTCGCGCTGTATCGCGTGAACGAACTGCCGTTCCATCTGAAGAAGGCGCTCGACAACGGCATCACGCGCGACGAGCTGATCGAGGCGATCACGCATCTCGCGTTCTATTCGGGCTGGCCGACCGCCAGTTCGGCGCTACCGATCGCGAAGCGCGTGTTCGACGAAGCAGGCGTGTGAGCGCCACATCCGGACCGCACGCTCATTCAACCGACTTCAATCGACGCGGGCGCTCGCCCGCATGGAGCCTCACCATGGATTACCGCTATCTCGGGCGCAGCGCGCTGAAAGTGTCGCCGCTGTGTCTCGGCGCGATGATGTTCGGCGGCGAGACCGACGAAGCGACGTCGACGCGCATCATCGACAAGGCGTTCGATCAGGGCATCAACTTCATCGACACGGCCGACGTCTATCACGCCGGACGCTCGGAACAAATCGTCGGCCGTGCGATCGCGCGGCATCGCGACAGCTGGGTCGTCGCGACGAAGTTCGGCTTTCCGGCCGGTCCGGACGCGGGACCGAACCGTCAGGGCCAGTCGCGCAAATGGATCTACGAATCGGTCGACGCGAGCCTGAAGCGGCTCGGCACCGATTACATCGATATCCTCTATTTCCACCGCGCGCTGACCGATGCGCCGCTCGAAGAAGGGATGCGCGCGGTGGCAGACCTGATCCGGCAAGGCAAGGTGCGCTACGTCGGGCTGTCGAACTTCAAGGGCTGGCGCATCGCCGAGATCGTGCGCCTCGCCGACCAGCTCGGCATCGATCGCCCGGTGGCGAGCGAACCGCTGTACAACCTCGTCGATCGCACGGCCGAGGTCGAACAGTTGCCGGCGGCCGCGCACTACGGCATCGGCGTCGTGCCGTACAGCCCGCTCGCGCGCGGCGTGCTGACCGGCAAATACGCGCCCGGCGCGCAGCCGCCCGCCGATTCGCGCGCGGGCCGTGGCGACCGGCGCATCCAGCAGACGGAATGGCGGCCCGAGTCGCTGCACGTCGCGCGGCAGGTGGCCGAGCACGCGGCCGCGCGCGGCACGACGTCGGTCGCGTTCGCGCTCGCATGGGTGATGAAGAACCGGATCGTCAGCTCGACGATCGCCGGGCCGCGCACCGAAGCGCACTGGGATAGCTACATCGATGCGTTGACGCTCGAACTCGGCCCCGACGACGAACGCTTCGTCGATTCGCTGGTGCCGCCCGGACATGCGTCGACACACGGGTACACGGATCCCGGCTATCCGGTCGAAGGGCGGAAGGTTTGATGTTCGTCTGCTGAAACCGGGTGCGCGCCGCCCGACCGCATGATGCGACGCGTGCAATGGCAGCTTGGCGGAGGATGAGCGACTGACATGCCGGACGTTGTCGTCCGGCATGCTGGTACGTCGGCACGCCGACGAACGTCGCATGACGCGGCGAAACGATCAGAACGAAAGACGGCAGACGACCGCGGCCGAAGCGAAAGCAGAAGCCGCGAATTCAGTTCAGTTGTTCAGTTGCCGTGCGCGGCGTCGGCGCCCACCACGCGATCGAAGAATTCCTGCGCACGCGCCAGTTCGTCGAGCGCGCGATCGAGGCGCGACATCGCAAGTGCATAGTCGGCCGACGAGATGTCGTCGTCGCTTTCGCCGCGCACGGCGCGAAACGCCTGGTCGACGTTGCGCGTCGCCTCGACGAAGCGTTGCGCGGCCCGGGCTTCCCGCGAACAGGTGTGGGTCGACATCGACACTTCTCCCTCAGGGTTGCTGTGTGAAGCAAGCCGACGCCCAGTGTGCGTGGTGCGCATGTCGGCGGCGTGAACGACGGCAAGCAGCCTGTCGATGCACGGCCACCGCGCGGCACGCTTCGTGGCGATTGTCGCTCCGCACCCGCCGCTCCGCTACGGCGAGATTGCAACAAATTCTTGCGCGCGCCGAGATGGCGGCCACACGCATGCGCGTCGCTGCACGCGCATTCATCTGCCCTGCCTTGCGTCACGCGCCGCGCACCGGCGGTGCGAACGTCATGCGCGCCCGATGCGCGGATGCGCGAGACCGCCGAACGCGGCCGCTTCGCCGGGCGACAGATCGAACAGATCGCCGGTGGGTTCGTGCGGATGCTCGGCCGCGGGCCGGCTGCGCAGCCGCGCGACATGCGTGGGCGCGACGTAGGCAGCCGCCGTTTCGATCGGCGGCACGTCGAACAGGTCGCGCGTGACACCGCGCACGGCATCCGTCGGCGAACGGCCGCGCAAGCGCGCGACCAGTTCGACGAAGCGGTCGAAATCGCCGGCGCGCGTCGCCTTGTTCACTTCGGCGAGATCGCGCGCCTTCAGCACGCACGGCTGTGCGAGCCGCACGAAATACGGTGCCTCGAGTTCGACCGACAGCGCGAGCGGATAGCTCTTGCCGGTTTGTTCCTTCGCGCGCCCGATGCAGTCGACCACGGCCGCGCCCTGCGCGACGCCGAGCGGCTTGCCCGTGCTCACGCTGCGCAGGTGATCGGGGCACACGCGCAGTTGCGTGCCAACCGTCAGCGCGGTGGACGATGCGCAGACGAGCGCGTAGTGCTGTTCGCGACGCCGGCCCGACGGCAGCGTCGCGCGGCTTGCAATGAACGTGTGCGGCGGCAGCGGCCGCACCTGGCCGCTGGCGTCGACCCAGGCGTTCCACAGCAGCGCGTCCTCGCGCTTGCGCTCGCCGGGCCGTGGACGCGACGCAACCGGCGAGAACAGCGCGAGCAGCGAGCCCGTGCGATGCGCGGCGACTTGCGCGCTGCTGCCGAGCGGCTGGTTGATGCCCCACAGAAAACGCCCGCCTCCGAGCCGGCGCTCCCATTCCTTGCGGAGCACGACGGTCGGCAGTTCCTCGCCGGACTCGGTACCGATCTTCGTCCAGCAGAACGTGGGAGGGAGGTGTTTCAGTGTCATCAACTTTCTCGGGATACAGCCTCGCTGGTGACAGCAAGCCCATTCAACAACCGTAACTGTATAGGTATAATGCACCGCATGGAAGCCCCGGATCACGATTTTCCTGTACAAGACCTGTTACGCCGTCTGATGGCGGACACGCGCTCGTCCAGCGAAATCGCGCGACTTTCCGGGGTCAGCCAGCCGACCGTGTCGCGGCTGCGGCTGTCGAACGGGCATCGGCTGCGGCGCAGCGCGCCATTCAACAAGCTATGCAGTTTCTACGGCGTCGATACCGGCCCGGCGCGCCGCCGCTACAACGACCTGCTGCGCGACGCGATCGTCGACGCGTGGGACGGCTCCGACGAGCACGGGCGCGCACTGCTGGTCGTGATTCAAGGGTTGAAGGATCTGCAGGCGAAGGCGGATGACGGGTGACGGCGCGCGCGGGCGTTCATCAATGGACGGTGGACCGAGAGCATCCGGCGAGCGGGCGGTGACGAATACGATTCGTCACCGCCCGTTTTGCATGGGGTGGCAGGACGCGAAGCAACGGCAAGCGCGTCGCCGGACATGCGCGATGTAATCGCCCTACGCGTTCCGCATCGGCATGCGCTTCGAAACTTTTTTACCTATGGTTAAAAAAGTTTGACACGCCGTTTTCGCTGAGATAACTTTTGCGCAAGCTTCCGGAAAGCAAACGCGAACCGGCAAGCCATCACGATGCGCGGCGCGGCCGAAACCGCCGATCCGTTTCATTCCGTCGCCGCACGCGCGTCGCGTCGTGTTTTTTCGCAGCGCAGCACCGCAGCTCGCAACATCCCCGTCTCATCGAATGATGTCGTTCCGTTTCATCTGGAAGGACGCGTGGCATGCACGCATTTGATTCGTAGTCCTGCATGACTGCAATGCACTGCCGCCGCTTTCCGGCCGGGATCGCGCCCGGCGTTGTCCCGATGGTGCAGTTTCCTCTTCGTCGCATGCAGTAATCGGCCCGGCCCGCAGGGGGCGTATCGCGGAACGGTCGTATCCACACAATCAAAAGAACGAGGTCGGCAATGCAATTTCATATCAGAGGATCGCGCAGCGCATGGCTACCCGCGCTCGTCGCGGCCGCGACGCTCGCCGCGTGCGGCGGTGACGACGGCGGCAGCGTGGCGGGCGTCTCCGCGCTCGCGCAAAATCAACAGGACGAGGCCGCTGCATCGGCGGCCGGCGCTCAATCGCTCGCAGCGCGCGTGTCGCCGTCCGGCGTCCCGTACGCGAACCCGGCGAGCGGCGGACGCTACAAACCGGTGATCAGCAACGGCCAGGTACAGCCGTCGCTGTCGGGCGGCACGATCGAGGAAAACGCGTGGATCGACACGCCGGTCGACTCCGACGGCGACGGTACGCGCGACCGCATTCACGTGCGCGTCGTGCGTCCGTCCGAGACCGCCAACGGCGCGCGCACGCCGGTCATCGTGCTCGCGAGCCCGTACTACGCGGGGCTTGCCGACAGCCCGAACCACGACGTCGACGTCGAACTCGACGGCTCGCCGCATCCCGTTGCGACGACCGCCGCCCCCGGCGGCGCGTCCACGCGGATCATGGCCGCCGCGCCGCAAGTGCGCATGCTGCAGCAGCTCGAAGCGGCCGCGGCCGGCCGTTCGTGGATCGAGGGCTACTTCATTCCGCGCGGCTTCACGATCGTCTATGCGGATTCGCTGGGCACCGCCGGCTCCGACGGCTGCCCGACGATCCTCACGCGCGACGAATCCGTCGCGATGGCGTCGGTGATCCGCTGGCTCGGCCGCGATGCGACCGCGAAGGATGCGAGCGGCAAGGCAGTCGTCGCGAGCTGGTCGACGGGCCACGTCGGCATGTACGGCGTGTCGTACGACGGCACGCTGCCGAAGATGGTCGCGAGCCTGCGCACGCGCGGGCTCGATGCGATCGTGCCGATCGCCGGATTGTCGAACATGTACGGCTACTATCGCTCGGGCGGCCTCGTGCGCGCGCCGGAAGGCTATCAGGGCGAGGACGTCGACGTCTACATCAAGGCGCTGCTGACGAATGCGCATCCGGAGCGCTGCACGCACCTGGTCGACGAAGCGCTGCAGCAGGAAGACCGCAAGACGGGCGACTATTCGCCGTTCTGGGCCGCGCGCGACATCCCGACCGAGCACGCCGTCGCGCCGGCACTCGTCGCGCAAGGGTTGACCGACGACAACGTGCGCGTCGACCAGTCGACATCGTGGTATCTCGCGATGCGGCGCCAGGGCGTACCGACGCAGTTGTGGCTGCATCGCCTGAAACACACCGACCCGACCCGGGTGCCGGCGATGGCCGATGCGTGGACCGCCGAGGTGAACCGCTGGTTCACGCGTTACCTGATCGGCGTCGACAACGGCGTCGAACGCGATCCGCGCGCGGTGGTCGCGCAGGCCGACGGCACGCTGCTGAAGGAAACCGACTGGGCCGCGCGGCGCGCCACGCCGGTCGCGTATTTCGCGGGCGGCGACGGCACGGGCACCGGCACGCTGTCGCGGCTGCCGAGCGGCGGCCCGCTCGCGCGCTTCACCGACGATGCGTCGATTCCCGCGCTCACGCTGGCGAACGCGCCGACCGGCGAGCATCGCAGCCGCTTCGAAACGACTCCGTTCACGACCACGACGCGCCTGTCCGGCTCCGCGACCGCCCGCGTGCGGCTGACCTTCACCGGCGTCGCGAACGTGACGGCGCTGCTGGTCGACCGCGCGCCGGACGGCACGGCGACGATCGTCTCGCGGGCATGGACCGATCCGCGCAACCGCGTGTCGGACTGGATCTCGGCGCCGGTGCTGCCGGGCATGCCGTATGACCTGAAGCTGACGTTCATGCCGCGCGACTACACACTCGAAGCGGGTCACAGGCTCGGCCTCGTCGTGCTGTCGAGCGACAACGAGGCGACGCTGCGGCCGGCACCGGGCACGGGGCTCGCCCTCGACCCGGCAGGGACGTCGGTGACGGTGCCGCTGGTGTCGTCCTGACCCGGCGCGCGCAAAACGGGCGCGGTGATCCGAAGGATGCGCGTGCGATCGTGAACGATCGCACGCGCCCGAATCCACACGAAACGAACCCTGGGCGCCACGCGGCGATGCTGCACCGTTGCGTGGCGCCGTTCTTCATCGGCAACGCGGCTCAGCCCGCCGCAAGACGCCTGGGCACGACATCCGGCCACAGGTTCGCGCGCTCGACGAGTTGATCGTCGCCGGTATGTTCGCGGGAGTGGCGGCCGATCCCGCCGCGGCTCGGCACGAAGGGTACGGCAGCGATAGCCATCGATCGTCTCCATGAACGGCACACGTCCGGCAGCGGCCGGACGGCATGGAGTGCGATGTCATTGCAGCGGGATCGATGTTCCGGCGCCGAATGGCCGGCCATGATGCGAATTTTTCCGATTTTCGCGTGCGCGTTGCGGATACATGCCCGCGCGCCGCACGGACCACACTCACAGCGGCGTCAGCACCGGCTCCCCGGCGAAATGTCGCGCCGCATTGTCGAGAAACTGCTGGACCGAGCGATCGAGCGCCTCCGGCGACCAGCCGCCCATGTGCGGCGTCAGCACGATATTGTCGAGCGCCGTCAGCGCGCGCGGCGGCTCCGGCTCGCCTTCGTAGACGTCGAGCCCCGCGCCCGCGATGCGCCGTTCGCGCAGCGCATCCGCCAAAGCAGCGGTATCGACAACACTGCCGCGCGACACGTTGACGAGAAACCCGCCGGGGCCGAGCGCATCGAGCACCGCGCGGTCGATGAGGTGACGCGTGCCCGCGCCGCCCGGCGTCGCGACGATCAGGAAATCGGCCCATTGCGCGAGCGCCTCGACGCGCTCGAAATAGCGATACGGAACATCCTTCCCGGAACGGTTGTGATAACCGATCTCGATGTCGAAGCCGGCCGCGCGCCGCGCGCACTTCTCGCCGATCTTGCCGAGCCCGACGATACCGAGCTTCTTGCCCGACACGTTCGGCGGCATCGGCAGCGCGTCGCGCCATACGCCCGCGCGGGTCTTCGCATCGAGTTGCACGACGTTGCGCACCGCCGCCAGCAGCAGCGCGAACGCATGATCGGCGACGCAATCGTCGTTGGTGCCCGCGCCCGTCACCACGGTGATGCCGCGCGCCTTCGCATGCGCGACGTCGATGTGCTCGTAGCCGGCGCCGAGCGCGCTGACAAACGTGAGCTGCGGCAGACGGTCGATTTCAGCGGCTGTCAGGCCCGTGCTGCCGTTGGTCAACACCGCGCGAATCGTGCGGCCGTGTTCGGCGATCGCGCGCTCGCGTTCCTCGGCGGTCGGTGCATGGTGGACGTCGTACGACGCGGCGATCTGGCGGTGCGCGTCGTCGCGCAGCGCGATAAGGACCAGTAGCTCGGGTTTCATGTCAGCAAGTGTCCGCAGGCGGGAATGCGCTCCAGTGTAACAACGGCGTGCGACGCATGCGGGTTACCCCCACGCGTGCTGTGGACGTGCCGCCGCACGCGGTTTGCCAAAGCCGACTCAGTCAAGTAACTTTCGGCGTACGTCCCCGTTCTGGAGAAAGGCCCCGATGAAGCTCGCCCTGCCCGCCCGCATCCTGGGCCTCGCGTTCGCCGCCGCAGTCGTCGCACCCGGCGCGCACGCCGACACGCCCGTCGTGGTGTCATCGAAAATCGACACCGAAGGCAACCTGCTCGGCAACGTCATCGCACAGGTGCTGAAGGCCCACGGGATCCCCGTCACCGAAAAGATCGCGCTCGGCACGACCCCGATCGTGCGCAAGGCGCTCACGAGCGGCGAGATCGACATCTACCCCGAATACACGGGCAACGCGGCGTTCTTCTTCAACAAGGCCGACGATCCCCTGTGGAAGAACGCGAGCCAGGGCTACGACACCGCGAAGAAGCTCGACTACGCGGCGAACCGTCTCGTCTGGCTGACGCCGGCGCCCGCGAACAACACGTGGGGCGTCGCCGTGCTCGCGCCGGTCGCGCAAGCGCAGCACCTGAAGACCTTCTCCGACTTCGGCAAGTGGATCGCGGGCGGCGGCAAGCTGAAGCTCGCGGCATCGGCCGAGTTCGTGAACAGCGCATCCGCGCTGCCGTCGTTCGAAAAGGCATACGGCTTCAAGCTGAAACCCGATCAGCTCGTCGTGCTGTCGGGCGGCGACACGGCCGCGACGATCAAGGCCGCCGCGAACCAGACCGACGGCGTGAACGCGGCGATGGTGTACGGCACCGACGGCGGCATCTCGTCGAGCGGCCTCGTCGTGCTCGACGACGACAAGCACGTGCAGCCCGTCTATGCGCCGACGCCGGTGATTCGCGAAGCCGTGCTGAACGCGCATCCGCAAATCGCCGACTTCCTGAAACCCGTGTTCGCGAGCCTCGACCTGAAGACGCTGCAGACGCTGAACGCGCGCATCCAGATCAACGGCGAACCGGCGGCCGGCGTGGCCAAAAGCTACCTGAAGTCGAAAGGCTTCGTTAAGTGACGGGTCGCGCGGTGGCGTCCGCGCGACGCATCACGCTCGACAAGGTCGGTATCCTGATCGGTGTCCTGACGATCGTGGCGGTGTTCGGGATGCCGTTCATGGTGCTGCGGCCGAACCGCATCGCGGCCGGCACGGGGCTGTCGGTATTCGCCGCGCTGCCCGCCGTGCAGGGTGCCGCGCTCGCCGCGCTGTGGCTCGCCGGCGCGTTGTGGGCGATGACGGCGAGCCGTCCCGCATGGCGGCTCGCGGCCGGCTGCACGTGGCTCGCGACGCTGGCCTACGCGGTCGGTGCGGCCGCGACGCACGCCGTCGCCCCCGACGACGCGCTCGCACGCGTGTCGCCCGCAGCGGGCGTGTGGCTGCTGCTGTTCGCGTGGGCCGTGCTCGTCGCCGACGCGCTCGCGCGGCTCGCCTTCGGCCCGTGGCGACGCCTCGTCGCGCTCGCCGTCGCCGTGGCAGCGATATCGCTGCCGCTCGCGAGCGGCTGGTGGGACGGCCTGTCCGTGATGCGCGAATACGCGGTGCGCAGCGACGACTTCTGGCGCGAGGCGATCCGGCACGTCGCGCTCGCGGGCGGCTCGGTCGCGGCCGCGCTCGTCGCGGGCCTGCCGCTCGGCATCGCGTGCGCGCGGGTCGCGCCGGTGCGCACCGTCGTGATGCCGGTGCTCAATATCGTGCAGACGATCCCGAGCATCGCGATGTACGGGCTGATGATGGCGCCGCTCGGCCTGCTCGCCGCGCACGTGCCGCTCGCGGCCGCGCTCGGCATCCGCGGGATCGGCGTCGCGCCGGCCGTGCTCGCGCTGTTTCTCTACTCGCTGCTGCCGATCGCGTCGAGCGTCGTGGTCGGGCTCGAGCAGGTGCCGCCGCACGTGACCGAAGCAGCACGCGCGATGGGCATGACGCGCGCGCAGCGGCTGCTGCGCGTCGATCTCGTGCTCGCGTTGCCGGTGATCCTGAGCGGCGTGCGCATCGTGCTGGTGCAGAACATCGGCCTGACCGCGGTCGCCGCGCTGATCGGCGGCGGCGGGTTCGGCATCTTCATCTTCCAGGGAATCGGGCAATCGGCCGCCGATCTCGTACTGCTCGGCGCGATCCCGACGATCGCGCTCGCGCTGGCGGCCGCCGTCGTGTTCGAAGCCGCGACCACGCTCGCGAAGGGACGTACCGCATGATCGAGATCGAACGCATCGGCAAACGCTTCGGCGACGTCGTCGCCGTCGACGACGTATCGATGACGATGAAGCAAGGCACGATCACCGCGCTCGTCGGCGCATCGGGCAGCGGCAAGTCGACGCTGCTGCGGATGATCAACCGGCTGATCGCGCCGACCGGCGGCACGATCCGCATCGACGGCGTCGACACCGCGAGCGTGCCGCCCGAGCAGTTGCGGCGGCGCATCGGCTATGTGATCCAGGGGCACGGCCTGTTCCCGCACTGGAGCGTCGCGCGCAATATCGCGACCGTGCCGCGCCTGCTCGGCTGGCCGGCCGAGCGCATCGACGCGCGCGTGCGCGAACTGCTCGACCTGTTTCATCTCGCGCCGTCCGAATTCGCGGACAAGCTGCCGCACGAACTGTCGGGCGGCCAGCAGCAGCGCGTCGGCGTCGCGCGCGCGCTCGCGGCCGAGCCCGCGATGCTGCTGATGGACGAGCCGTTCGGCGCCCTCGATCCGATCATCCGCAACAAGGCGCAGGACGATCTGTACGCATTGCAGCGCCGCCTCGGCATCACGGTCGTGATCGTCACGCACGATATCGAGGAAGCGCTGAAGCTCGGCGACACGATCGCGGTGATGGACGGCGGACGGCTGCTGCAGGTCGCGTCGCCGGCCGAGATTCTCGGCAAGCCGGCGGCGGGTGTCGTCGAGCAGCTCGTCGCCGGCGTCGACCGGCCGCTGCGCCTGCTCGCGCTGACGCCGATCGACGCGGTGGCCGAGCCCGGTCACGCCGACGGCGAACCGATCGCCGCGACGCGCACGCTGCGCGACGCGGTGTCCGAGCTGCTGTGGCGCGGCGCGGACGCGTTGCCGGTCGAAGGCGGCAACGGGCCCGACGTGCGCCGCATCACGCTCGACGCGATCCGCGCGCACGCGAGGAAGCCCGCATGACGACGCGGCCCGCGCGTTCGCACTCGTCCCGGCCGCGGCGGCTGCCCGCGCATGTCGCGCGCGCGGCCGCGCTCGCGCTGCTGCTCGTGCTGCTGTTGCGCCCCGCGTGGCTGCAGGGCGTGTTCGCGCCGTTCGCGGACAACGGCGCGCCGGTCATCTACGATCGCGCGAGCCTGCTCGATCTCACGCTCGCGCATCTCGGCACCGTCGCGCTGTCGAGCCTGCTCGGCACGCTGATCGCGGTCGCGGCCGGGATCGCGGTCACGCGGCCGGCCGGTGCGGATTTCCTGCCGGTCGCGCGCAGCGTCGTCGACATCGGCCAGACCTTTCCGCCCGTCGCGGTGCTCGCGCTCGCGGTACCGGCCGTCGGCTTCGGGTTGAAACCCGTGCTGATCGCGCTCGTGCTGTACGGGCTCCTGCCGGTTTTCGAGAGCACGATCGCGGGGCTCGAGGACGTGCCGCGCGACGTCGTCGACGCCGCGCGCGGAATGGGGATGAGCGGCTGGCAGCAGCTGGTGTCGGTCGAGCTGCCGCTCGCGTTTCCGGTGATCGTGAACGGCATCCGGCTCGCGGTCGTAATCAATCTCGGCACCGCGACGATCGGCTCGACGGTTGCCGCGCGCGGGCTCGGCGACGTGATCATCGCGGGCCTGCAGACGTCGAACACCGCGTTCGTGCTGCAGGGCGGCGTGATCGTCGGGCTGCTCGCGGTGCTGGTCAGCGATGCGATCGGGGCGATCGCGCGAGTGGCGGGCGCGCGGCGGGCGTAACACGCGGCAGGCGGATTACGCACCCGCAGTCGCTGCGTCGCGGGAGAACAAGGGGGCGCAAAAAAACGGCCGCGCTTCATCCGGACTCCGATGCGTGTTCGTGCAACGATCCTGTCTGCGCACCGCGCGCATCGATACAAGCCTACATCGTGCTTTCATTCGAGCCTGCGCTCGAACGCGCACGACGATTGGCCGATATACTATGCGCCTCTCATTTCCCCGCACTCCACCATGCGACGACGGTTTCTCTGGCTGATCGTGCTTTCGCTCGGCATTGCGCAACAGGCCTCCGCGCAGCAGGCGCCAACGCTGCCTGCCTCTGCGCCCGAAGCGGCCGCATCCGCGCCGGCCGAGGCCTCCGCCCCGCTTGCGAACGATCAGCCGAACGAAGCAAACCGCCGCATCACCTCCTACCTGACGAAGAAATTCGGCGTCGCGAAAGAGCGCGCCGCGAAGCTCGCCAATATCGTGAACGTCACTGCGACGAAATATTCGCTGCCTCCGGCACTCGTTTACGCGATCATCTCGATCGAATCGCGCTTTCAGGAAAAAGCGCGCGGCCAGCATGGCGCGACCGGGCTGATGCAGGTCGTGCCGGCCGCACACCGCGGCATGCTGCGCGACGTGAAGGACCTCGCCGAGCCGAATGCGAACGTCGAAGCGGGCTCCAAAATCCTGTCGGGCTATGTGCGGGCGGCCGGCGGCAACGTGCAAGCCGGGCTGAGGAGTTATGGCGGCTCCAACGCGTATGCGGCGAAGGTGATGCAGCGGGTCGACACGTTCCGCTTCGTGCTCGAACCGGAAGACGGCGCGAAAGGCTCGAACGACACGAACCCGCGCATGGTGCCGGTCAGCGATCCGTCGACCGCGGCACCCGCCGCGAGCCGCAACGCAAAGTAGGCGCACCGCGCGCGTCAGAGCAGCTCGACGTTGACCTTGGGCACCATGGGCGCAATCCGCAGCACGCGCTCGGCCTGAGCTCGCACGTACTCCGAAATACGCTGTACCCATACACGCTCATCGCCTGCGTACACGCCGGATTCCGCCAGTTCGGGAGCCAGTTTCCCGGCCAGCGTCGCCATCCGCGTCATTTCACGCGCAACGAGCGCCGGCCGGATCCGCGCACGATGCGCGAAGTCTGCGAGCGCGAAAGCCGTGAGCTCCTCGGTGCGAAACACATCGCCGTACGCCATCGCCATGTCCTGCACATAGGCGTCGCCGTAGACGTTCACGCACACCAGGTCGTAAAGCGGCGCCGGATCGAGCCCGCCGCTGCTGACGAAAAACGAAATGTTCTTGCCGTGCGCGTCGCTGTTGCCGATCAGCAGTTGCAACAACGCCCAGCGCAACATGGCCGAACGCGCGGCGGCGGGCGTCTCGAGAAACGGCGTCAGCGAAAACAGCTTTTCGAAGCTCACGCCTTCGCGGATATTGCGTACGTCCGCGTTGTTGCCGAGATTGCGTTCGTATTTGAGTGTCGCCGGCAAGTCGAGGGCCTGGCATCCATCGATGACATGAAGTCGCCGCACCGCGCTCACGCGCTGCGGATCCTCCGGATCGGTCGTCACGACCCGGTCGAATCGTTCGATCAGCAGAATCGGTTCGGGGATGCGCCGAATCTCGACATGCGCGACCGACAAGCCCATGCGAGCCGCCAGCGTCATGCAGAAATGCTCGTTGGCCACCATGAACGGCGCCTGCGGGCTGCGCGACTCGGGCTTCAGAATATGCGAGCTGCTGAGCGACCCGTCGACAAGCGCATACCGTTCACCCTCGACGAGCACCTGGAGCTTGTCCTGATGGCCGGCGATCGACAGGCGTACCTGATCGTCCCAGACGGGAAACGGAATCGCATCGCGCTTGCGGATACGATCGGTCAGTTCCTCCGCGGAGATCGGTCGGCGCACGGGTTCGAGGGTCTCAGGCGCCCGTGCGGGCGAACCGTCGTCCGGAACGAAGCTCAGGGCACCGACGGGCTCCTTGCCGAGCATTCGAATCAGGCCGAAAACGTTGTCCTTCGACATCTGATACATCGAGGCGGCCACGTCGAGCGCGCGCCCCTCGGGCAGCAGGTTGCCCACGAAGCGCTGGATCGCACCCGACGGCGGGATTCCCCCGTCGAGCGGAATGCACGGCGACAGCGCAAACGCATCGCCGCGTGCCAGCCACGCCGGATCGTAGGAAAAGCCGTAGTCGTCGCGGCGGGCATCGTAAGTCAACTGTCCGACCGGCGAGCCATCGGCCGAAATGCGCAGACGATGGATCATCACGGGCCCTCGGGCAAACCGGACGAGCCTGGCGGAGCGGCGCGCACCGTCGCGGTGTCACGCAATGCGTTGCGCGCCGCCGGGACGTCGCGTTTCGGCACGACGAGCAAATTGAGGCCGAAGCCGTCCAGTACCTTGAACAGCTTGTCGAGACTCACCGCGCGGCCGTTTTCGAGCCGCGACAGCACGTCCTTGGAGACGCCGAGCATGTCGGCCGCATCGTCGATCCGCATCTGGTTCTGCGCGCGCCGGTTGCGCACGAGCGCGCCCAGGGCGGCAAGGTCCGGTGCGAACGGGTCGGGTGTCGCGATGGGTTGCGGTAAGGTGCGGGCCATAATTCCGAAATTTCAGGAACAAAGCGCCGTCACAGGCAGCTGACGGCATAGTTACGTAAATATCGGAATTATAGTGGTTCAACGGCCGAACGGCCAATTGTTCCGGTATTTCAGGAATAAAATCGAGAACGGCACGTGATCGTCGATTATTCGCATATTTCAGGAATTATAAATGGAAACGGCGACGCCTCCGCGCCGCCGTCTCTTGCTGACCGGATTCCCGCCGACCAGCCGACCCGCTCAAAGCTGCCCCGCCGCCCCCGTCCACCGCAGGTAATCCCCGCGCGTCCAGTCGAGCGACACGCCCACGCGCTTCGTCCCCGGCCGGATCTTCGGCTTGTACATCGACAGCGTCAGCGACTCCAGCGCGGGCCATTCGCGGAACGACAGCACCGCGAGATCGGCGACGAGCGTCTCCAGCAGCCGCGTATGCGGCTTGTGCGACAGGAACGACGCGACGCGCGCGCAGTAGCCGTCGTAGTCGATCCACTCGCCCTGCTCGCTCGGCTCGCAGCGATACCCGAGCCGCGCATCGATCACGATCGGCTGCGGCGCCTCGTGCTCGTGCGCGTGGATGCCGATCCGCGCGGGCACCTTCAGTTCGTCGACGAACACGCTCCAGCCACGCCCGCGCAGGCGCGGCGCGTCGATCGCCACGAACGGTTCGTCGAACGGCTTCATGATGCGAGCGGCGCCGCGGCGTCGAGCATGATGCGCACGAAATAGTCGGCGAAGCTGCGGCGCAGGACGATCTCGAACGTATCGTCGCCGGTCGGGATCAGCGTGATCGGCGACTTGAAGTAGTGCGACTGCGCGCACTGGCCCGGCTTGAGCACGCGCGGGTGCAGGTCGAGCGGGCAGCCGCGCGCGATCACGTCGCGCACGCGTTCGCCGCTGACCTCGACGACCGTGTAGCCGCTGCCGACGTCGACGGCCGCCGCATACGAACCCTGCACGGCCTCCGCGAGCTGCGCCTCGAGCACGCCCGCCGGCACGGGCCCGTTCGAGCGCACGAGCCACTCGTCGGGACCGAGCCACAGCACGTCGTACTCGGCGCCGCGCGCGACCGTGTTCGGCACCGCCGGCGGCCGGCAGCCGACCACGCGCTCGAACGCGCTGACGAATGCCGGGTCGCTCAGCTCGCCGCGCACGTTCACGAGATCGAGGAACGGCCGCTCGCGCAGCGTGAACTTCTTCGATGCGCGCGCCTGGTGCAGCTTCAGCACATCGGCCGCGCCGACGAACGGCGATTCAAGCGTCACGCCCGCGCCCGCCACCGGCGTCTGGTTTCTCGTTTCATTCCACATGCTGGCGCACCCCTTCGGTATCGTAGAAAACCGGGCTCGAGATCTTCGCGGTGATGCGCTTGCCGTTGGCCAGCGGAATCACGACGCTCTCGCCCATCTTGTTCAGGCCGCCCTTCACCACCGCCAGCGCAATCGAGCGCTTCAGGATCGGGCTGTAATAACTCGACGTCACGTGGCCGATCATCGGCGTCGGATCGACCGCCGACACCTGCGTGTCCTTCGCGATGATCTGCGCACCTTCCGGCAGCACGAACTGTTCGTCCTCGGTCAGCAGGCCGACGAACTGCTTGCGGCCTTCCTTCGACGTATCGGAGCGCGACAGCGAACGCTTGCCGAGGAAGTCCTTCGACTTCGCGACGAGCCCGCCCATCCCGAGGTCGTACGGCGTGATCGAGCCGTCGGTGTCCTGGCCGACGATGATGTAGCCCTTCTCCGCGCGCAGCACGTGCATCGTTTCCGTGCCGTACGGCGTGATGTCGAACTCGGCACCGGCTGCCATCAGCGCTTCCCACACCGCGCGGCCCGCGTTGGCCGGCACGTTCACTTCATAGGCGAGCTCGCCCGAGAAGCTGATCCGCATCACGCGCGCCTTCGCGCCCGCGACGGTGCCGTTCCGGTAGCTCATGAACGGGAACGCGTCGTTGCCGAAGTCGATGTCCTGGCAGACCTTCTGCACGACCTTGCGGCTCTTCGGGCCGACCACCGCGAACGTCGCCCAGTGATCGGTGACGGACGCGAGCCGCACCTTCATGTCGGGCCATTCGGTCTGCAGCCAGCGCTCGAGCCACGTGAGCACGCGCGCCGCGCCGCCGGTGGTCGTCGTCATCATGAAATGCTGGTCGGCGAGGCGCACCGTCACGCCGTCGTCGAACACCATCCCGTTTTCGTCGAGCATCAGCCCGTAGCGGCACTTGCCGATCTCGAGCTTGTTCCACGGGTTCGTGTACATCCAGTTCAGCAGCTTCACCGCGTCCGGACCCTGGATGTCGATCTTGCCGAGCGTCGACGCGTCGAGGATGCCGACGCCGTTGCGCACCGCGAGGCATTCGCGCTTCACGGCCGCATGCAGGTCCTCGCCCTTCTTCGGGAAGTACCACGGCCGCTTCCAGTTGCCGACGTCCTCGAACATCGCGCCGTGCTCGACGTGCCATTCGTGCACGGCCGTCTTGCGGATCGGGTCGAGGAAGTCGCCCGTCTCGCGGCCCGCGAACGTACCGAACGACACGGGCGTGTAGTTCGGGCGGAACGTCGTCGTGCCCGTTTCCGGAATCGTCTTGCCGAGCGCCTGCGCGAGGATCGCCATCCCGTTGATGTTGCCGAGCTTGCCCTGGTCGGTGCCGAAGCCCATCGCGGTGTAGCGCTTCACGTGCTCGACCGACTCGAAGCCTTCACGCGCGGCCAGCAGGATGTCGGCGGCCGCCACGTCGTTCTGGAAGTCGACGAACTGCTTCGGCCCGCGTGCGGCGGCCTCGCGGCTGCCGACGAGCCACAACGGCTGCAGCGCACCTTCGACGGTTTCCGCGACCTGCGGCGCGACGGGGCGCTGCGCGGCCGTGAAGCCCGCGGCCTTCGCCGCTTCGGCGCCCGCGTCGACCGCGAGCCGCAGCGCACGGGCGAGACCGAACTCGCCCGCGGCCGCACCGACGCTCGCTTCGGCCTGCACGGGCTTGCCCGGCAGGAAGCACGCCTTCTCGTCGCTCCAGCACGCCTTGCCGCCCGACTGCGCGAACAGGTGCAGCACCGGGCTGAAGCCGCCCGACATCGCGACGAGGTCGCACGACAGCGACTGCAGCTTGCCGCCGGTCTGGCCGTTCGAGTAGGACGCGACGTCGACCGACGATACGCGCCACTTGCCCGAAGCGGCCGTCACGACTGCACCGCTCATCACCGTCACGCCCTGCCGCTTCGCGGCCGCGGGCAGCGCGCCGTTCGACGACGCACGCGAATCGACGACGGTCACCTTCGCACCGCACGCCTTCAGGTCGAGCGCGGTCTGGTATGCACGGTCGTTGTTCGTGAACACGACCACGTTGCGGCCCGGCAGCACGCCGTAGCGATGCACGTAGGTGGACACCGCGCCGGCGAGCATCACGCCCGGCAGGTCGTTGTTGCCGAACACGATCGGACGCTCGTGCGCGCCGGTCGCGAGGATCACGCGCTTCGCGCGGACCTTCCACAGCAGCTCGCGCGTGCCCTTGCGCATCGACACCGGCTGGTGATCGGTCAGGCGCTGCGTGACCGTCACGAGGTTGTGGTCCTGGTAGCCGAACGCCGTGCTGCGCGACAGGATCGTCACGTCGGGCAGCTTGCGCAGCTCGGCCTCGATCTTCTCGACCCACTGCAGCGCGGGCTTCGCGTCGATTTCCGCGCGGCACGACAGCAGGCTGCCGCCGAGTTCGCGCTGGTCGTCGACGAGGATCACGCGTGCGCCGGCGATCGCTGCCGCATGCGCGGCGGCGAGGCCCGACGGGCCACCGCCGACCACGAGCACGTCGCAGTGCGCGTAGCATTTGTCGTAGCGGTCGGCGTCGAGCACTTCGGGCGCCTTGCCGAGGCCGGCGGCCTCACGGATCTTCTCTTCGTACTTCGGCCACATGTTGCGCGGCCACATGAAGGTCTTGTAGTAGAAGCCCGCCGGCATGAAGCGCGAGAACTTCTGGTTGATCGCGTACTTGTCGTTCTCGAGCGACGGCTCGGCGTTCACGCTCGTCGCGACGAGGCCCTGGTACAGCTCGATCTCGGTCGCGCGCGCGTTCGGCACCGTGTACGGGCCGGTTTCGAGCTGCACGACGGCATTCGGTTCCGCGACGTCCGCCGTCACGATCCCGCGCGGACGGTGGTACTTGAAGCTGCGCGCGACGAAGTGCACGCCGTTCGCGAGCAGCGCGGACGCGAGCGTGTCGCCCTGGAAGCCCTGGTACGTGCGGCCGTTGAACGTGAACGTCAGCGGAATCGCGCGATTGATGCGGCCACCGGTGCCGAGGCGGTCTTTCTGGCTCATTTGCTCGTGCCCTCTTCGTGTGCGTTGCCGGTGGCAGCCCCACCGAACTTTTCGTAGCCCTTGATATCGTAGGTGACCGTGTCGCGCGTCACCTTGAACCAGCGGCGGCAGCCCTGCGTGTGCAGCCATTGCTCCTTGTGCAGGCCGCGCTTGTTCTCGCGCATGAACACGTATTCGCCCCATTCGCGGTCGGTCATGGTCTCGTTCGCGACCGGGCGCACGATGTCGGCTTCACCGCCGCACGTGAACTCGGATTCGGCGCGCGGCCCGCACCACGGACATTCGATCAGCAACATGTTTCTTTCTCCAATGGTCGTCGGGTTTAGTGCGCAACGGCGGCAGCGCCGTGTTCGTCGATCAGGTGGCCCGTGTAGAAGCGGTCGAGCGCGAACGGGGCGTTCAGCGGATGCGGTTCGTCGCGGGCGATCGTGTGCGCGAACACCCAGCCCGAGCCCGGCGTCGCCTTGAAGCCGCCGGTACCCCAGCCGCAGTTGAAATAGAGGCCCTTCACGTCGGTCTTGGTGATGATCGGGCAGGCGTCCGGCGACACGTCGACGATGCCGCCCCACTGGCGGTTCATCCGCACGCGCGAGAACACCGGGAACATCTCGATGATCGCCTGCAGCGTGCTTTCGATGATGTGGAAGCTGCCGCGCTGGCCGAAACCCGTGTACTGGTCGATACCCGCGCCGATCACGAGGTCGCCCTTGTCGGACTGGCTGATGTACGCGTGCACCGCGTTCGACATGATCACCGAGTTCACCACCGGCTTGATCGGCTCGGACACGAGTGCCTGCAGCGGGTGGCTTTCGATTGGCAGGCGCACGCCGGCCATGTCGGCGAGCGTCGTCGTGTTGCCGGCTGCGACCACCGCGACCTTCTTCGCCTTGATGAAACCCTTCACCGTGTCGACGCCGACCACCGCTCCGCCTTCGCGGCGAATGCCCGTCACCTGGCAGTTCTGGATGATGTCGACGCCGGCGCGGTCGGCGCCGCGCGCGAAGCCCCAGGCCACCGCGTCGTGACGCGCGACGCCCGCACGGCGCTGGATCGATGCGCCGAGCACCGGATAGCGGCTGTTCAGGTTGATGGTCGGCTCGATTTCCTTGATCTGCGCGGGCGTCAGGAATTCGGCGTCGACGCCGTTCAGGCGGTTCGCGTTCACGCGACGCTCGGTGTCACGCACGTCCTGCAGCGTGTGCGCGAGGTTCATCACGCCCCGCTGGCTGAACATCACGTTGTAGTTGAGGTCCTGCGACAGCCCTTCCCACAGCTTCATCGCCTTCTCGTACAGCGCGGCCGATTCGTCCCACAGGTAGTTCGAGCGCACGATCGTCGTGTTGCGCGCGGTGTTGCCGCCGCCGATCCAGCCCTTCTCGAGGATCGCGACGTTCGTGATGCCGTGCTCCTTCGCGAGGTAGTACGCGGTCGCGAGGCCGTGGCCGCCGCCGCCGACGATCACGACGTCGTATTCCTTCTTCGGTTCCGGGCTCTTCCACTGCTTTTCCCAGTTCTCGTGATACGAGAGGCCGTTGCGGAACAGGCTGAATATCGAGTAGCGGCTCATGTTAGTGATCCTTCGTTAGCATTCGATGACGTTCACGGCAAGACCGCCGCGCGACGTTTCCTTGTATTTCGTCTTCATGTCGGCCCCCGTCTCGCGCATCGTCTTGATCACCGAATCAAGCGAGACGTAGTGCTGGCCGTTACCCTTGAGCGCCATGCGCGACGCGTTCAGCGCCTTGATCGCGCCCATCGCGTTGCGTTCGATGCACGGAATCTGCACGAGCCCGCCGACCGGATCGCAGGTCATGCCGAGGTTGTGCTCCATGCCGATCTCGGCCGCGTTCTCGACCTGGTCGGGCGTGCCGCCCATCACCGCGGCCAGCGCGGCGGCGGCCATCGAGCACGCGACACCCACTTCGCCCTGGCAGCCGACTTCCGCGCCGGAGATCGACGCCGTTTCCTTGTAGATGATCCCGATCGCCGCGGCCGTCAGCAGGAATTCGACGATGCCGGCTTCGTTCGAGCCCGGCACGAACTTCACGTAGTAGTGCAGCACCGCGGGAATCACGCCGGCCGCGCCGTTGGTCGGCGCGGTGACGACCCGGCCGCCCGCCGCGTTCTCCTCGTTGACGGCCATCGCGTACAGGTTGACCCAGTCGAGCATCGACAGCGGATCGCGCAGCGACTCCTCCGAACGCGCGCGCAGGCGCCCGTTCAGTTCGGCCGCGCGGCGCTTCACGCGCATCGGGCCCGGCAGCTCGCCCTCGACCTTGCAGCCGCGCTCGACGCATGCGGCCATCGTGCGCCAGATCGCGAGCAGCCCGGCGCGCACTTCGTCCTCGGGGCGCAGCGCGCATTCGTTGCGCAGCATCAGTTCGGCGATCGACAGCCCGTGTTCGCGGCACTGGCGCATCAGGTCGTCGCCGGTGCGGAACGGATACGGCACCTCGACCGCCGCGCGCACGCCGTTCACGCGATCGCCGTCGCGGTTCACGACGAAGCCGCCGCCGACCGAGTAATACTCTTTCTCGACGAGCAGCTGGCCGTGCTCGTCGAACGCCTGGAAGCGCATCCCGTTCGGATGCACGATGCTCGTGCCGCTCATCAGCTTGCGGTAGAAGCCGATGTTCTCCTTCTCGTCGAAGCGGATCGTCTGCTTGCCGAGCAGCGCCAGCGACTTCTCCGCGCGGATCGCCGCGAGCCGCGGCTCGATCAGGTCCGGATCGATCGTGTCCGGCAGGTGGCCCTCGAGGCCGAGCAGCACCGCCTTGTCGGTGCCGTGGCCCTTGCCCGTTGCACCGAGCGAGCCGTATAGTTCGACCCGCACGCGGCGCACGAAGCCGAGCAGGTTCGCGTCCTCGATGTGCGACGCGAAGCGGCACGCGGCGATCATCGGGCCGACCGTATGCGAACTGGACGGGCCGATGCCGATCTTGAACAGGTCGAACGCGCTGACGTTCATCTGGCTTCCTCTGGGTGGGCGTACGTGAAATGTCGTTGGCATCAGTACATCAAAGCGTAAAATTGGCCGATAGAACAAAAACGGCATCGGCGTGGGATACCGGCGCCAAGCCCCGCGCAGGACGGCCGGAAAGTGCGTTTTGACGATGATCGGCGACGCAAAACCACAAGTCGGCCGGCGCGCCCGCAAGCAGAGTGCAACAAGTGAGACCCGCCTTCCCGGCGTGACGAGATTGACCGCGATGACACCCGACGTACCCGCTTTCCCCCTCGCCGAACCTGCGCCGCGGCGCATCCGCTTCGGCATCGTGCTGCTGCCGAACTTCACGCTCACGGCCTTCTCGGGTTTCGTCGACATGCTGCGGCTGTCGGCCGACGACGGCGACTACAGCAAGCCGGTGCGCTGCGCGTGGAGCGTGATCGGCGAGACGCTGGCGCCGGTGCGCGCGAGCTGCGGGATCCAGATCACGCCGTGGGAAACCTTCGAGAGCGCCGAGCCGTTCGACTACGTGGTCGTGGTCGGCGGGCTGCTGCATTCGGGGCCGCAAGCCGGCCCCGAAACGCTCGAGTTCGTGCGCCGCGCGGCGGCGGACGGCGCGACGGTCGTCGGCATCTGCACGGGCGTGTTCACGCTGATGCGCGCGAACGTGCTCGACGGCTACCGCACCTGCGTGAGCTGGTTCCACTACTGGGATTTCATCGAGCGCTTCCCGAACGCCGATCCGGACCTCCTGATCGCCGATCGCCTGTTCGTGATCGACCGGCGCAGGATCACCTGCTCGGGCGGCCGCGCGTCGATCGACGTCGCCGCCGCGATCCTGCTGCGCCATTTCGACCATGCGACCGTGCAGAAGGCGCTGCGCATCCTGCTGGTCGGCGAGATGCAGAAAGGCAACGCGCCGCAGCCGCATCCGCCGGGCCTCGAGCCGGCCACGCATCCGAAGGTCAAGCGCGCGATTCTCCTGATGGAACAGCATGTCGGGCGCGCGCTGCCGCTCGAGGAGCTCGCGTGCAAGCTGGACATGTCGACCCGCCAGCTCGAGCGGCTGTTCAAGGCCGAGACGGGCAAAAGCCCGCAGGCGTTCGCGAAGCAGGTGCGGCTGCGCACGGCCGCTTGGCTGCTGACCAGTTCCGACCGCACCGTCGCCGATATCGCGTCGAGCTGCGGGTTCGCCGACGCGTCGCACCTCGGCCGCGAGTTCCGCAAGCAGTTCGGCGTGCCGCCGGCGACGTATCGCGAGCGCGGCGGGGAAGTCGCGGAAGGCGGTATGTCGGCGGCGACCGATCCGGACCCCGTGGAAGACGTCGCCGACTGATTGACGATCACGCGCGCCGCCGGCGCGCGGCTTCGCTCTTCGCTCTTCGCTCTTCGCTCTTCGTTCTTCGCTCTTCGTTCTTCACCCTTCGCCTCGGCCCCGCCGTTCGCCCTTCACCTCCGCCCTCCCTTCGCCCGCCAACCGCACATCGAACCCGGCACGATCGCCACATTTTCCCGCCATTTGGAACCGGTTCCAATCAATTTGACCGACGTTGCAACCCATTGATCGAGGGTTATTCCGGATGCTGACGCACCTTCAAATTTGTATGATGACCACATCACCTTACAAACCAGAGCGCCATGTTCGAGAAAATTCCCGCCCGTGCGATGAGCGACCACGTCGCGCAGCAACTGCTGAAGCAGATCGAAGCCGGCAGTTTCTCGGCCACCGGCAAGCTGCCGACGGAAGCCGTGCTCGCGCAGGAATTCGGCGTGAGCCGCACCGTGATCCGCGAGGCGATCTCGCGCCTGAAGAACGAAGGCGTGGTCGAGCCGCGCCAGGGCAGCGGCGTGTACGTGAACCAGCACGGCGCGATCCGGCCGCTGCGGATCGACTACGCGGAAGCCGTCGAGGCGAGCTCGCTGCCGCACCTGCTCGCGGTGCGCCGCGCGATCGAGGCTGAAGTCGCAGCCGAAGCCGCGCTGCATCACACCGCCGACGACATGGCCGACATCGACGACGCGCTGCGCAAGATCGACGACGCGGTGGCCGAAGGGCGCGACGGCGTCGCGGAAGACGTCGCGTTCCACCGCACGATCGCGGCCGTCACCGGCAACCCGTATTTCCTGAAGACGCTGCAGTTCCTGAACCAGTACCTCGAGGCCGGCGTGAAGGTCACGCGGCGCAACGAAGCGACGCGCGAGGATTTCTCGCGGCAGGTGCGCGAGGAGCACGCGGCGATCGCCGACGCGATCCGCGCACGCGACCCGATGGCAGCGCGCAACGCGGCGCGCACGCACATGTACAACGCCGCGCGCCGCCTCGCGGAAGCCGGCATCTGTTGATGAACGAATGCGGCGGCCCGGGCCGAACCGGCGCCGTCGTTGTCCCGAACCTTTTCCGAATCGATCAAGGTTGACCATGTCACGAAATGTTGGAGTCATCGGCCTCGGCGCGATGGGCCTCGGCGTCGCCCGCTCGCTGCTGCGCGCGGGGTTCCGCGTGCACGCCTGCGACGTGCGCGACACCGTGCTGCAGGCATTCGCGGCCGAAGGCGGCGTGGCCTGCGCGAACCCGGCCGAACTCGGCGCGCAGTGCGACGTCGTCGTCACGCTCGTCGTCAATGCCGCGCAGACCGAAACGGTGCTGTTCGGCGAGCACGGCGCGGTCGCGGCAATGAAGCCGGGCGGCGTCGTGATCGCGAGCGCGACCGTCGCGCCCGACTTCGCGGTTGCGCTCGGCGCGCGCATCGAGGCCGCAGGCTTGCAGATGCTCGATGCGCCGGTGTCCGGCGGCGCCGCACGCGCGGCCTCCGGCGAGATGACGATGATGACGTCGGGCCCCGCCGCTGCGTATGCAGCCTGCGACGACGTGCTCGCCGCGATCGCCGGCAAGGTCTATCGCCTCGGCGACGCGCACGGCATCGGCTCGAAGGTGAAGATCATCAACCAGCTGCTGGCCGGCGTGCATATCGCGGCGGCCGCCGAGGCGATGGCGCTGGGCCTGCGCGAAGGCGTCGATGCCGACGCGCTGTACGACGTGATCACGCACAGCGCCGGCAACTCGTGGATGTTCGAGAACCGCGTGCCGCACATCCTGAACGGCGACTACACGCCGCTGTCGGCCGTCGACATCTTCGTGAAGGATCTCGGCCTCGTGCTCGATACCGCGCGCCGCAGCAAGTTCCCGCTGCCGCTGTCGGCCACCGCGCACCAGATGTTCATGAGCGCATCGAGCGCCGGCCACGGCGGCGAGGACGATTCCGCCGTGATCAAGACTTTCCCCGGCATCACGCTGCCGCCCGCCCGCTGATTCGAACGACGTTCCCGCCATGACCGCTTCCGCTTCCCGCCCCCTGCTCGGCTGCATCGCCGACGATTTCACCGGCGCGACCGATCTCGCGAACATGCTCGTCAAGAGCGGCATGCGTACCGTGCAGACGATCGGCGTGCCCGCCGTCGGCACCGCAGTCGATGCCGACGCGATCGTCGTCGCGCTGAAGTCGCGCACGATTCCCGCCGCCGACGCCGTCGCGCAATCGCTTGCCGCCTACGAATGGTTGCGCGCGCAAGGGTGCCGCCAGTTCTTCTTCAAGTATTGCTCGACGTTCGATTCGACCGACGCGGGCAACATCGGGCCAGTGGCCGACGCGCTGCTCGATGCGGCCGGCGGCGACTTCACGATTGCGTGCCCGGCATTCCCGGAGAACGGCCGCACGATCTATCGCGGCCACCTGTTCGTCGGCGACGTGCTGCTGAACGAATCGGGGATGGAGAACCACCCGCTCACGCCGATGAAGGACGCGAATCTCGTGCGCGTGCTGCAGCGGCAGACGAAGTCGCAAGTCGGCCTGATCCGCTACGACACGATCGCGCTGGGTGCGGCCGCCGTGCGCGAGCGGATCGAGCAGCTGCGCGCGGAAGGCGCGCGCTTCGCGATCGCAGACGCGCTGTCGGATCACGACCTCTACGTGCTCGGCGAAGCGTGCGCGGGCCTGCCGCTCGTCACCGGCGGCTCGGGCGTCGCGCTCGGCCTGCCCGCGAATTTCCGCCGCGTGGACCAACTGCCCGAGCGCGACAACGCAGCCTCGCTGCCGCACATCGACGGATTGTCGGCGGTGCTCGCCGGCAGCGCGTCGAAGGCGACCAACGCACAGGTCGCCGCGTGGCGCGAAAGCCGGCCGAGCTTCCGGATCGATCCGCTCGCGGCCTCGCGCGGCGAACCCGTCGTCGACGCGGCCCTCGCGTTCGCACGCTCGCACCTGCCGCAGCCCGTGCTGATCTACGCGACCGCGACGCCCGACGAAGTGAAGGCCGTCCAGCAGGCGCTCGGCGTCGAAGCGGCCGGCCATCTCGTCGAAAGCACGCTCGCGGCGATCGCCCGCGGCCTGCGCGACCTCGGCGTGCGCAAGTTCGTCGTGGCCGGCGGCGAGACGTCCGGCGCGGTCGTGCAGGCGCTCGACGTGAAATCGCTGCAGATCGGCGCGCAGATCGATCCGGGCGTGCCGGCGACGGCCACCGTCGACGCGCAGCCGCTCGGCCTCGCGCTGAAGTCCGGCAACTTCGGCACGGTGGACTTTTTCGACAAGGCGCTGCGCGCACTCGACGGAGCCGCATGATGAGTCGAGAAGCGACACTGCGCGAGGAGATCTGCGTCGTCGGCGCGAGCCTGTATGCGCGCGGCCACGCGGTCGGCAGCGCGGGCAACATCAGCGCGCGCCTGGACGACGGCTGGTTGATCACGCCGACCGACGCGTGCCTCGGCCGCCTCGACCCGAACGACATCGCGAAGGTCGGCCTCGACGGCCAGCCGGTATCGGGCGGCAGGCCGTCGAAGACGCTTGCGCTGCATCGCGGGATCTACGCGCGCAACGCGCAAGCGCACGGCATCGTCCATACGCATTCGACGCACCTCGTCTCGCTGACGCTCGCGGGCGTGTGGCGCGACACCGACGTGCTGCCGCCGCTCACGCCGTACTACGTGATGAAGGTCGGCCACATTCCGCTGATCCGCTATCGCCGCCCCGGCGACCCGGCCGTCGCGGCCGAAGTCGCGGCGCTCGCCGACCAGGTGCGCGGCGTGCTGCTCGACCGCCTCGGCCCGGTGATGTGGGGTCCGTCGGTGTCGCACGCATCGTATGCGCTCGAGGAACTCGAGGAAACCGCGCGGCTGTGGCTGATGACGGACCCGAAGCCCGAGCCGCTGTCCGACGCCGCGCTCGACGAACTGCGCCAGGCCTTCGGCGCGCGCTGGTAACGCAACGCATCGCGTATTCGAATCACGCAGGATTCCGTAACGATTCCCATGCCCGCCGTGTGCGCGGGCCCTTCAGTAAGCACACACACACGATCCGGCGGCCTACGCGCTGCCGGCACACGACATCTCTGGAGACGACGATGACTGCTCTCGACGCGGCCGCAAGCCGCTCGCCCGCCGCGCCCGCCCAATCGGCCGAGCTCGACCGCACCTACAGGAAAGTGTTCTGGCGCATCGTGCCGTTCCTGATGCTCTGCTACGTGGTCGCGTATCTCGACCGCGTGAACGTCGGCTTCGCGAAGCTGCAGATGTCGCAGGACCTCGCGTTCAGCGAAACCGTGTTCGGCCTCGGCGCCGGCATCTTCTTCCTCGGCTACTTCCTGTTCGAGCTGCCGAGCAATCTGCTGATGCACCGCATCGGCGCGCGCATCTGGATCGCGCGGATCATGATCACGTGGGGCCTGCTGTCCGCGGTGTTCGCGTTCGTGAAGACGCCGACGCAGTTCTACGTGCTGCGCTTCCTGCTCGGTCTCGCGGAAGCCGGCTTCTATCCGGGCGTGATCCTCTACCTCACGTACTGGTTCCCGTCGCATCGGCGCGCGAAGATCATCGCGGTGTTCATGTCCGCGATTCCGGTGTCGGGCATCTTCGGCAACCCGCTGTCCGGCTGGATCATGGAGCGCTTCCACGGCGGCTCGGGCTTTCACGGCTGGCAATGGATGTTCGTGATCGAAGCCGTGCCGGCGCTGCTCGTCGGTATCGCGACGATCCTGTATCTCGACAACGGCATCCGCAGCGCGAAGTGGCTCGACGCGCGCGAGAAGCAGCTGCTCGAGGACGAAATCGCCGCGCAGCCGCAGGAACAGCAGCAGCACGGCCATTCGCTGAAGGCCGTGTTCGCCGACCCGCGCATGTGGTGGATGTCGCTGATCTACTTCGCGTTCGTCACCGGCCAGTACGGCCTCACGTTCTGGATGCCGACGCTCGTGAAATCGACCGGCATCACCGATACGCTCCAGATCGGCCTGCTGTCGGCGATCCCGTTCGTCGTCGCGATCGTCGTGATGAACCTGTTCGGCCACAGCGCGGACAAGCGCCGCGAACGCCGCTGGCACCTGATCGTGCCGGCGCTGATGGGCGCGGTCGGGTTTGCGGTCGCCGCGTCGTACTCGCACAATACGGCGGTGTCGATCGTGTTCCTGTCGCTCGCGGCGGGCGGCGTACTGACCTGCGCACCGCTGTTCTGGTCGCTGCCGACCGCGTTCCTCGCCGGCTCCGCCGCGGCCGCCGGGATCGCGATCATCAACTCGGTCGGCAACCTCGCCGGGTTCGCGAGCCCGTACGTGATCGGCTACCTGAAGGACGTCACGCACAGCACGTCGTCCGGCATGTACGTGCTGGCCGGCATGCTCGTGATCGGCGCGATCGCCGTGTGGCTCACGCCCGCGAAACTCGTGAACCGCTGACCCTTCATTCGACGCGGGGCGCCGGGCGCCCCGCCCCATTCATTCACCGGACCGCTGCCATGCCCCGCTTCGCCGCCAACCTCTCGATGATGTACACCGAGCACGCGTTCCTCGAACGCTTCGCCGCTGCCTCGCACGACGGCTTCAAGGCCGTCGAGTACCTGTTCCCGTACGACTTCGCCGCCGAGGACATCCGCGCGCGCCTCGACGCGCACGACCTCGAGCAGGCGCTGTTCAACGCGCCGCCCGGCGACTGGGCCGCCGGCGAACGCGGGATCGCATCGCTGCCGGGCCGCGAGGACGAGTTCCGGCGCGGCATCGACCAGGCGCTCGACTATGCGCGCGTGCTCGGCAACAAGAAGCTGCACGTGATGGCCGGGATGGTCGCGCCGGGCGCAGACCGCGCGCGCCATCGCGACACCTACGTGGCGAACCTGCGGCATGCGGCGCAGGCGGCCTCCGCGCACGGCATCACGATCCTGATCGAGCCGATCAACCAGCGCGACATGCCCGGCTATTTCCTGAGCCGCCAGGACGATGCGCACGACATCCGCGCGGAAGTCGGCGCGCCGAACCTGAAGGTGCAGTTCGACTGCTATCACTGCCAGATCGTCGAGGGCGACCTCGCGATGAAGCTCAAGCGCGATTTCGCGGGCATCGGCCACATCCAGATCGCCGGCGTGCCCGAGCGTCACGAGCCGGACATCGGCGAACTCAATTACCCGTATCTGTTCGCGCTGATCGACGCGCTCGGCTACGACGGCTGGATCGGCTGCGAGTATCGCCCGAAGGCCGGCACGTCCGAGGGCCTCGGCTGGCTCAGGCCGTACCTGTAATTTCCGCATTCCTCAGAGGGCAAAGAACATGAAAGTACTGATCACCGGCGGCGCCGGCTTTCTCGGCCAGCGTCTCGCGCGCAAGCTGCTCGAACGCGGCGAGCTGACCGGCCCCGACGGCCGGAGCAGCAGGATCGACGAGCTGGTGCTTCTCGACGTCGTCGAGGGCAGCGATTTCGGCGACGCGCGCGTGACGTCGATCGTCGGCGACATCGCCGATCGCGCGGTGCTCGAAAGCGCGATCGACACGCAGACAGGCGCGATCTTCCACCTCGCGGCGATCGTCAGCGGGCAGGCCGAAGCCGATTTCGATCTCGGCATGCGGATCAACCTCGACGCATCGCGCACGCTGCTCGAAGTGTGCCGCGCGCGCGGCCATCGTCCGCGCGTCGTGTTCACGAGCTCGGTGGCCGTCTACGGCGGCGTGCTGCCCGACGTCGTGCAGGACGATACCGCGCTGAATCCGCAATCGTCGTACGGCGCGGAAAAGGCGATCGCCGAACTGCTGCTGTGCGACTACGCGCGCCGCGGCTTCGTCGACGGCCGCGTGCTGCGGCTGCCGACCATCAGCGTGCGGCCGGGCCGCCCGAACGCGGCTGCGTCGTCGTTCGCGAGCGGCATCATCCGCGAGCCGCTGAACGGCGAGGAAAGCGTGTGCCCGGTGCCGGGGTCGACGCGGCTGTGGCTGCTGTCGCCGCGCGGCGCGATCGACGCGCTCGTCGCCGGTTGCGAGCTCGACAGCGAGAAGCTCGGCAACAAGCGCGTGATCAACCTGCCCGGTCTGTCGGTGTCGGTCGACGAGATGATCGCGGCGCTGCGCGAAGTCGCGGGCGACGCGGTCGTGAAGCTGATCCGCCATGCACCGGACGAACGCGTCGAGAAGATCGTCGGCAGCTGGCCGGGCCGCTGGGACACGACGCGCGCGGAAGCGCTCGGGCTGAAGGGCGACACGTCGTTCGCGGACGTCATCCGCAGCCATCTCGCCGACGAACGGCGTTGACGGCCGCGCCGCTCGGCAGGCGAGCAGCCGCCCCGGCGTCGCTGCCGCCTGCCCGGCAGGCCGGCAACGTCGGGCTGCATCAGCGCGGCCCGGCGGACTCCCCGACGTGCATCGATGCGCGCTTCGCGCCGGATGGCGAGCGCGCCGCGCCGGCCGCATGCTGCCACGCGAGCAATCCGGGCAGATAGAACAGCAGATCGCGCACTCGTCGCGCGCCGGCGAGCGCCAGACAGGTCGGCGCGTCGAGCCCGAGCAGCCCGCCGATCAGCACGAACCCGCCCTCCTGCACGCCCAGCCCGCCCGGCATCAGGAACGCGATGCTGCTCAGCAGCTGGATCAGCGCTTCGATCGCGAGCGCCTGCGCGAACGTCGGATCGGCGCCGAGAAAACGCAGCGCGAGCCAGATTTCCAGCGCATAGCCGGCGAACTGCAGCGTCTGCCAGATCACCAGATAGCGGACGACGATACCCGTCTTGCGCCAGATCACAAGGATCGACTGATCGGTGCGTGCCGATTCGCCGACCAGCGCCACCACCTTGCCGCTCGTGACGCGGTTGACCACGCGCATCGCGCGCTCGAACGGCCGCGCGTGCTGAACCAGTGCGAACAGCAGCAGCACCGGCACCAGCGCCGCCATGCCGATGGCGAGGCGCGCGGCCACCTGCGCGGCACCGGACGATACGTGTTCGAGCACGTAGCCGATCGCGACCAGCGCGAACACGAGCTGGCTGATCAGCGTCAGCTGCATGTCGGCGACGAGGCTGGCCACGGCGGTCGCCGGGCGTACGCCCGCCTGCCGCAGCAGGCCGAACGACACGATCTCGCCGCCGATTCGCGCGACCGGCAACAATCCGTTGATCGATTCGCGGATCCACACGAGCTTGAGCATCGTCGCGAACGACGGCCGGCGCGGGCCGCGGATCAGCATCCGCCAGTCCCACGCATTCGCGAGCATCGGCAGGATGTGGGCCAGCGCGGCGACCAGCAACCCGGCGCCGGCGATCCTCAGCCGGTGCAGGATCTCCAGCGGATGCTCGCGCCAGACCAGCCACACCGCGAGCACCAGCCCGGCCAGCGCCGCCGCGCGCCCCGCTTGCCGCAGGCGCGCGTCGCGACGCGCGGACCGCCGGTCCGCGCCTTCGAGGTCGGCATGCGTGTCGTGCGTCATGATTTCCCCGCCGGCGACAGCAAGCCCTCGCGGTCGACGCGAAAGCGCGTGCCGCGCCAGACGACGTGCGACGAGAAGAAGCTCGACACGAACACCACGAACTGCAGGAAATCGACGAACGGCAACCAGAGCGCGCCGCGCAGACCCGCGCCGGTGGCGCGGCTCGTCTTCAACATCAGCAACGCCCGCGCGACGAGCGCCGCGAACGCCAGCCCCCAGGCGGCGAGCGTGCCGCCGGAAAACAGCACGGCCAGCATCGCCAGCGGCAACGGGTGCATCAACACCGACCCGGCATGACCGAGCCGGTCCGCCGCGCGGATCGTGCAGCTCCAGCGCAATTCGTGCGCGTACAGCGTGGCGAACGTCTCTTCGACACAGGCGTGCCCGACGACCAACGGCGGGACGACGACCTGCGCGCCGACCTGCCGCACCGCTTCGCCGAGCGCGTGATCCTCGGCCAGGTGATGCGCGAAACGCGCGAGCCCGCCGATGCGTTCGAGCGTCGCGCGCGTGATCGCAATCGTCTGGCCAAAGCACGGACGGGCGCGCCCGATGAAAAGCCCGGTGATGACGCCTGGCAGGAAATGGTAGTTCGTCATCGCGACGGCGACACCGGGCCAGAAGCCCGGCGACGCGATGCCGCGATACACGCTCGTCACGATGCCGACTTCCGGCTGCTGCAGCGCGCCGACGACGGCACGCAGATAATCGCGCTCGACCAGCACGTCGCTGTCGGCAAGACACAGCACTGAATGTTCCGCGTGTTCGAGCATGTTGACGAGATTCGCGATCTTGCGGTTCGGCCCGTACAGTCGCGCGTCGGCGACGACCTTGATGTTCGCGTCCGGATGGCGCCTGCGCAACGTTTCGACGGCCGCAAGCGCCGCGTCGCCCGCATCGTGCACGCCGAACAGATGCTGCACCGGCCCCGGATAATCCTGCACGAAGAAGCTTTCGAGATGCTGTACGAGATTCCATTCGTCGCCGTGCAGCGGCTTCGCGACGGTCACGCCCGGATAATCGCACGGCACCGCCCGCGCGCGAGAAAAGAACCGGCCGACCAGCACGCTGGCCGTGACCGTGTAGGCAATGCCGAGCAACACGCCCAGTCCGCAGGCGATCGACATTGCGCCGGCCAGCGCGTGCAGCAGATGCAACAGGATCATGCTTCTCCCCAGTGGTGGCCCAATGACCGCGACGCGCCGGCCGGCACGCGCGAACACGCGCTCGCCCGGACACGCCGCCGTGTCGATTCCCGTTGAGCCGGATATCAAGGACGACCAACCGACGGTACGCGCAATCAGATGACACGACTACCGTGCGGCGATCGATTCCGGTCACGCGCACACAGCCGCGAACGTCCGCGGCCCTGAATGCCGCGTGGGCCACCTTACGGGCCGACAGGATCGCGGTCGCGATGATGGTCCGGATGCGGAATGTCATCGCCGTGGAAGACGCTTCGGGTACGCTCGGCGCAAACAGCGCAACCGGCACGACACATCCCCTGGTGGCGCTCGCAACCGACGATCCGGCGCACCACCAGCCCGGTAGCGGGCCCGGGCTGTCGATCGTCGGGCGCATCGCGCGATGGTTCGGCGGCCGCGTGCGGTTCGGGCACGGCATCGGCGGATACGGCCCCGGCGTCGCGATCGTGTTGCCGTCGGCCGACGCCGCCCGGGTCGAGAGCGCACATGCGTCACGGGGCGAATCCGATGCGCAGCCGCACGCTTAACGTTTTGTTAAGGATTCGGCCGTAGAATCCTCCGGAAGATACGGTCCCCACCCGCTTGCCAGGAGCTTTCATGTCTACCTCCGCCCGATACGATGCGGTCGCACGCCTTCTCCACTGGCTGATCGTGGCGCTCGTCGTCGCGCAGTATGCGATCGGCTGGACGATGCCCGACGTGCATCGCGATACGCAACCGGTCGGCCTGATCGCCGCGCACCTGATCGTGGGCACCGCGCTGCTCGCCGCGATGGCTTGCCGCGTACTCTGGCGCGTGACGCATCGTCCGCCCGCCGACCAGCTGTCGCCCGCGATGCGCGCCGTGTCCGGCGCGACGCACTTCGGGCTCTACGCGCTGCTGATCGTGGTGCCGTTGCTTGGCTGGATCAATGCGTCATCGCGCGCCTGGGCCGTGACGCTGCTCGGCATCGTGCCGCTGCCTGCGCTATCGGCGGCCGGGTCGGGATTCGGGCATGCGATGGGCGACGTGCACGGCATCCTCGCGTGGGTGCTGTTCGGCGGCATCTGCCTTCACGTCGCGGCCGCGGTCGCACATCGTTTCATCCTGCGCGACCAGGTCATGCAGCGGATGATGCCCTGGTAATCTCGCCGCCGGCATCGTTGCGGTCATCGCGGACAGCAGTCCGCCGATGACGGATCGCATCTCGCCCGCATCGCTGCTCATCCCGCGATCCACCTGCGCGCCCAACGGAATCGGGCAACGAGACGATCGCGGCGCCGCGCGAAGCGGCGCGCGATCGACGGCCTGGCCGTCCGTGCCGTTCGACCGGGCCGCGTGCCGCGAACGGCATGCGTATCGCCATACCGCGAACACGACGGCCTGAAGACACACACGTACATGTCGGCTCCTAGTTGCCGGCCTGCGCCGGCATGACGGAGGCCGGCGCAGGCGCGGCGGCCGAAGCCGCCATCCTCGCGCGATCCTGCTCGGCGAGCTTCGCCTGCGCGGCCTGAATGTCCGCCGGATATTCGCCGTCATCCCCCTTCGACGGATCGTACCCGGCCGCTTCCAGACGAATCAGCTCCTCGCGAACCTGGGCACGCGTGAGCGGCGCATTCGATTGCGCGAATGCGGACTGACCGGAGATTGCGCCGATCATCATCAGTAGTGCGATATAAGTTTTCATCATCAACTCCTTCAATGTTGCGTGCCGATCAACCTTCGTGAATGTCGAACCCGCCGCGGCGGTCCGCTGCGTCAGCTTCCGAAATACGGCGTGCAAAAGCTCTCGGGGCCGACGCATGCGGCCGGGCGCGGACGGGTCGGTTGCGCCGCCGGCCTGCCCGCATCGGACGTCCCCGCCGGATCGCCGCCGACCGCGGTTTCGGCCTGATGCCGAGGCAGTTGCCCGGCCTGCTGCTGGAACAGCGGACTTACGTCCGGATACGACGTATCGGTCACGAAGCGCAGCCCGTTGGTTTCGGCGTCGATCAGTTGCTGCCTGACCTGCGCGCGCGTCAGTGCCTGTGCCGACGCAGGCGTCGCGACACTCGCGACGGACATCGCCGCCACCGTGGCGGCCACCAGCCAATGCGTATTCATGCTCCACTCCTTCGGAAGTCAACGAAACGAGGTGCTACACCCGTATGACGACGCGGGGCGTACGTTTATTCCCGGAATGCCGGAGCGCTCGCACCGGACCTTCACCGATCTGTCATTCTTTCGTCAGCCGGCGTAACCTGACGTAACGCAGGCCCCACCGCGCGTGGGGCAGACTGACGACACCTTGTGGATCGCCCCTCGATCATGTCCGTCGCTTACGACTATGCAGCCGGCCTGCTTCGCACGCTGTACGACCGCCATCTCGACGGCGGCGCCGTGCTCGATACGGCCGCGTTTCCCGACGCCGAGCGATTCGTTCGTGCGTGGCCGGCCATTCGCGCGGAAGCGCTGGCCGTCGCGCGCGACCTGCCGCGCATCCCGCGCTTCCACGAGATCATGCGCGAGCAGCACGACATCTCGGCCAACGATGCGCGCGACTGGCGGATGTTCATCATGCAGGCTTACGGCCAGCCGTTCCCGCGCAACCTGTCGCGCTGCCCGACCGTCGAATCGATCGTCGCGGCGTCGCCGGACGTGCTGTCCGCGTCGCTGTCGTTCCTCGCGCCCGGCAAGCACATCCCGCCGCATCGCGGGCCGTTCCGCGGCATCCTGCGCGGTTATCTGGTGCTGTCGATGCCGAAGCGCGCGGATGGCACGCCGGCCGCCGTGCTGAAGGTCGACGGCCGCGACTACCGGCTCGACGAAGGCTGCTTCCTGCTGTGGGACGACACCTTCGTGCACGAAGTGTGGAACGACAGCGACGAAGTGCGGATCGTGCTGCTGCTCGATATCCGCCGGCGCGGCATGCCGCGCTTGCTGATGTGGCTGTCGAATGCGGTGATCGGCGTCGTGCGGCTCGGGATCAGGGTGCGGGGGCGGTCGATTCCGGTCTAGCAACCCGCCCGGCGCACGCGCGTTGCGGTCAATCCTCGCGCGCAAGCCGCGTCAGCACCTCCGTGAGCGCTTGAATCGCGGGTTGAGCGGCGCGCTGCACCGGGTACACGAGGTAATAGCCCAGACCGTTGCGCACCACCTCCGGAAACGGCGCGACCAGCGCGCCGGCCTCCAGCCGATCCGCCGCCATGCGCGGATCGCCGATCGCGACGCCGTGCCCGTCCGACGCGGCCGTCAATGTCAGCTCGAGCGTATCGAACACGAGCCCGGTGCCCGGGTCGACCTGCGTTGCGCCGACGCCGGCCAGCCAGCATCGCCATTCGTCGCGATTGCTGGCGGGATGCAGCAGTGTCGCCCGCGCGAGATCGGCGATCGACTTCAACGCCGCGCCCGTCTCGCGCGTACACATCGGCGTGAGGCATTCGTCGAACAGCGGCACGGCCACCATGCCCGCCCAGCTTCCGCTGCCGCGCACGACGATCGCATCGAAACCGGCGTCGGTGAAATCCGGCGTGTCGTCCGCCGACGTGTGAATGCGCAACTCCGTGCGCGGCAACGCATGATTGAGCGCCGACAGCCGCGGCAGCAGCCAGCGTATCGCGAACGTGGAGGGCAAGCGCAATGTGAGGGTCGACGCGGCATGCGCATGCGCGCGCGCGTGTTGCGCCAGTTGCGAGAGTACGTCGACGGCCACCGTCAGCAGCGCGCCGCCTTCCGCGGTCAACGTCAATCCCGACGCATGACGGACGAACAACGCACACCGGTAATGCGCTTCCAGTTGCTGCACCTGACGGCTCACCGCACCCTGGGTCCGGCACAGATGCTCGGCCGCGCGGTTGAAGCTGCCGAGTTCGGCGGCGGCGACGAACGCCTGGAATGCCGTCAGCGGCGGCAGCGCACGGGTGAGATCCGCGAGCGGATATGCGCGGCCCGCATACCCGGGTTGCGGATTATTCGTTTGTTCGGTCATCGCTGCATCGCTATCGTGGTTGAACCGGTTCGCGACGGCTGTCGTGGCTGGCTCGTCAACAATCAGCGGAGAAATACCATGGTCTCGTCGTCCGACGCACTATACACGCGGCAGGTCGATACCTACCTCAAAGCGCTCGAGAGCGGCGACGTCGCCGCGATCTGCGCACTGTTCACGCCGGATGCGCAGATATTTTCGCCGTTCCTCGGCTGGATGGCGCCACAACCCTTCTTCGAAAAAGTCGCGGCGGCCTCCGGACCAAGCCGGATCACGCCGATCGACATCTGCGTCAGCGCCACGGGCGCACGTCGGGCCACCGGCTATTTCGTCTACGACTGGGGACTGAAGGACGGCACCGCGGTGCGGTTCGAATGCGTCGACGTATTCGAATTCGACGACGACGCGCGCATCGAGCGCATGATCATCGTCTACGACACCTATCCGATCCGCAGTACGGTCGGCGACAAGTACGCATAGCGCATCGACGGGATCGGGCGCCCCGGCCGTTGCGCGGCGCAGCAACGTCGCCGCGGCGCCGGCCGTACGGCAAGGTCGCTGCCGGCCCGATCGATCGCCTACACTACAGACCGTCCCCCCGCACGGCTCCTGCCAGCCACCGCCATGGCACACCTCTTCTTCGCGGCGTCGATCCAGCGCCATATCGACACGCCCGAGCGCGACATCGACGCACGGACGCTCGGCGAAGCGCTCGAAACCGTCTTCGGCGAACAGCCGCGGCTGCGCGGCTATATCGTCGACGACCAGGGCGCGCTGCGAAAGCACCTGTCGGTGTTCATCGACGGCCAGCCGGTACGCGACCGGCAACATCTGTCCGATCCGCTCGGCAACGGCAGCCGCGTGTACGTCGTGCAGGCACTGTCCGGCGGATAAAGGGACGCATCGCCATCCAAACGAGCGCGCGGCCGCGCCCACAGGAGACATCCGACATGAACGATCGACTGCTCGTCGCGACCCGCAAGGGCCTGTTCGTGCTGCACGCCGACGGCAACGGCGGCTGGGCGCTCGGCGAGCCGCACTTCGTCGGCGAACCGGTCAGCATGGCGCTGGCCGACCCGCGCGACGGCACGCTGTATGCGGCGCTCAATCTCGGCCATTTCGGGGTCAAGCTGCACCGCAGGCGTGCCGGTGCCACCGCATGGGAAGAATGTGCGGTCCCCGTCTATCCGCCGCAGCCCGCCGACGAACCGCGCGCCGACGTCAGCGCCCATGCCGGCACCGGCGACGCGCACGACGAAGCGCCCACCCCGCCCCGCCCGCCGTGGACGCTTCAGCAGATCTGGTCACTCGAAACCGGCGGCGCGGACGAACCGGGCGCATTGTGGGCCGGCACGATACCGGGCGGCCTCTTCCGCTCCGACGACGGCGGCGATTCGTGGGCGCTCAACCGCCCGCTGTGGGATCGCCCGGAGCGCCCCGAGTGGTTCGGCGGCGGCTACGATGCGCCGGGCATCCACTCGGTGATGGTCGATCCGCGCGACAGCCGGCACGTGACGATCGGCATCTCGTGCGGCGGCGTCTGGCAGACCTTCGACGGCGGCGCGACCTGGCGCGTGAGCGCCGACGGCATGGAGGCCGACTACATGCCGCCCGAGCGGCGCGGCGAACCCAACGTGCAGGACCCGCATCGCGTCGTCCAGTGCGCGGCCAACCCCGATGTGCTGTGGACCCAGCATCACTGCGCGATCTTCCGCTCGACCGACGGTGCCGCGCACTGGCAGCGGATCGAAGCGCAGCCGTCGAGCTTCGGCTTCGCGGTCGCCGTGCATCCGGCCGATCCCGACACTGCGTGGTTCGTCCCCGCCGTGAAGGATGCGTGCCGGATTCCGGTGAACGGCCGCTTCGTCGTCACGCGCACGCGCGACGGCGGCCGCAGCTTCGAGAGCCTGTCGAACGGGTTGCCGCCTGCGCCGGCCTACGATCTCGTCTATCGGCACGGGCTCGCGGTGGACGACACCGGCACGCGTCTCGCGATGGCGTCGACGACGGGCGGGTTATGGACCTCCGCGGACGGCGGCGAAAACTGGCGGCAGGTCTCCGCGCATTTGCCACCGGTGTATTGCGTGCGCTTCGGATAACGAACGACGCGCACGCAGCGCGCGCCGACGGCAAGCGCCCGCCCGTTGCTTTACGTCGGCGGCGCGATCCGCGCGACCGTGTCGCGCGTCTGCACGATTTCCGCTTCGAGCCAGTCGAGAAACCGCCGGACCCGCGGCTCGCGCTCTCGCCCGGGCCGGCACAGCGCGACGAAACGCGCGCCGGCGAGCCGCACCGATGCATCGATCGGCGTCAGCGCGTCGCGTTCGACGTGCTCGGCGGCCAGCACAGAACTGAGCAGCCCGACACCCTGGCCATGCAGCACGGCCTGCAGCGCGTAATGCTCGTCGTCGTAATGGCGGAACACCGCGCGCTCGAGCCACGCTTCGCGGCCGGCCGCACGGCACCACGACGCCCAGTCGACCGACACGGGAAGCGGCGTATCCCAGGTGGTCTCGATCAGCTCGATACGCTCGTTCGCGCGCCCGACGTCGAGGCCGCGCGCCGCATACGCGCCGAAATACTCGTCGATCAGCGCGATCTCGTGCAGCGCTGGAAACGTGCGCGACGTCGCGCGGATCGCGAGATCGACCCGCGCGTCGCGTTCGAGATCGACGAGCGCGTTGCCGGTTTCCACCTTGATGTGCAACTGCGGGTCGACGCGCCGGAACCGGCCGAGCCGCGGAATCAGCCACATCGCGGCGAACGCGGGCGTGGTGGTCAGCACCAGCGTGCGCGCATCGGCCGTCGCGGGCCACAGCGCATCGAGCCCGCGGCTCATGCCGAGCAGCGCGTCGTGACACGCACGAAACAGTTGCTCGCCCTCTTCCGTCAACCGCACGCCGCTCGCGCCGCGCTCGAACAGCAGCACGCCGAGCCGGCTTTCGAGCGACTTGATCTGATGCGACACGGCCGCCGGCGTCACGGACAGTTCGTCGGCGGCCGCCTTGAACGTGCCGAGCCGCGCGCACGACTCGAATACACGCAATGCGGTCAGGGGAATTTTCGAGAACACGACGCCTCGCGGGCCGGATCCGGCCGGGTTGAATTCGATTCAATCCGCGTGAGATTAGGTGAATTGATGCACGCGCGCAACGCGGGTAGCCTTCCGGGACGTCGCGGCACGGCGGCCGCTGCACGCAGCAGCAGCCAACCCACCGCCCAACCATCGACGAACCGACGACCGTCGAATCGGAGAACCAACGTGCAAGGCCTACCGCGCAGGATCACGCAGGCGGTGCTCTACGAAGCGATCGCCATTTCCTGCATCTCGCCCGCGATCGCGGCGCTCTTCAAGCAGGGTCTGGTCTATTCGGGCGCGCTGTCCGCGACGATGTCGGCGATCGCGCTGCTGTGGAACATGATCTTCAACGCGCTGTTCGAGCGTTGGGAAGCTTCGCGCCGGCAGCCCGCGCGCACGCTCGCGCGACGGATCCTGCATGCGACCGGCTTCGAGGGCGGGCTCATCTTCATCCTCGTGCCGGTCGTGTCGTGGTGGCTCGACATCTCGTGGTTCGACGCGTTCGTCGTCGACATCGGGCTGTTCGCGTTCTTCTTCTGCTACGCGTTCGTGTTCCAGTGGGCGTTCGATCGCGTGTTCGACGTGCCGGCGGCGACGAAGGAATCGTGACGGGTGTTGGCGGCCCGGCTTCGCGCCGATCGACGCGCAGCCCGAAAGCAACGCGGCCCGCCCGCACGATACGGGAGGGCCGCGTTTCATCACGCCGGCGCGCCGCCTTCGGCGAGCGCGCCGGTCACGTCGACGCTCAGTGCACGCCGAGATACGCCTTCACCGCCGGCAGGCCCGGCTTGCCGTCGAGCGTCGTCACGCCGGCCAGCCACTTGTCGAGCGCCTGCGGGTTCGCCTTCAGCCACTCGGCGGCGGCCTTGTTCGGGTCTTCCTTGTTCATGATCGGCAACATCACGTGGTTCTCGATCGACGTCGTGAACTGCAGGTTCGACACGAACTTCGCGACGTTCGGGCAACGCTGCGCGTAGTCCGGCGGCGTGGCCGTCAGCACCTTCGCCTCGCCGTAGTTCGGGCCGAACACGTCGTCGCCGCCGCTCAGGTAGTCGATCTTCATCTGCACGTTCATCGGATGCGGTTCCCAGCCGAGGAACACGATCCACTGCTTGTCGCGGATCGCGCGGTTCACCTCGACCAGCATCCCGGCCTCGCTCGACTCGACCATCTTGAACTTGCCGAGGCCGAACTGGTTGCCGTCGATCATCTTCTTGATCAGCAGGTTGCCGTCGTTGCCCGGTTCGATCCCGTAGATCTTGCCGTTGAGCTTGTCGGCGTACTTCTGGATGTCGGCGAACGACTTCAGGCCGCCCTGGTACACGTAGTCGGGCACCGCGAGCGTATATTTCGCGCCGGTCAGGTTGGGCGTGGCGAGCACCTTGATCGTGCCGGCCTTCGTGAACGGCTGGATGATCGGGTCCATCGTCGGCGACCAGTAGCCGAGGAACACGTCGATCTGCTTGCTCTTGATGCCCGCAAACGTGATCGGCACCGACGCGATCGTCTTGGTCGGCGCGTAGCCGAGCCCCTGCAGCATCGTCGCAGCAAGGCCGGTGGTGGCCGCGATGTCGGTCCAGCCGACGTCCGCGAAGCGCACGTTCTTGCACACGGGCGCGTCAGCCGCATAAACCGCCGACATCGGCGCGGCCATCCCGATCCCGCATACCGCTGCGATCAATTGGCGCTTCATCTGTCTTCTCCTCAAAGTGACGTCGTTTTTCATGGGGGCGGGATCGATGGTTGAAGCCGCGCGCCGCGATCCCGGCGGCGTCGCGGACCGAATGGTTCGCGCGGGTTGCGTCAGCGCCCCGGCAACCGTCGCTCGTAGCTCGGCGCGTGACCGAACTGCGCGCGATACGCCTTGCTGAAGTGACACGGCGAATGGAATCCGCACGTCGTCGTCACGCGCGCGATCGACGCATCCGTCGTGCGCAGCAGGTCGCGCGCGCGTTTCAGCCGCAACGTCAGGTAATAGTGAGTGGGCGACACGTTCAGGTACACCTTGAACATCCGCTGCAGGTGACGCTGCGACAGCCGCACGAGCCGCGCGAGTTCCTCGAGCGACAGCGGCTCCTCGATGTTCGCTTCCATCAGCCGCACGACCTCGATCAGTTCCGCGCGCGAGAAGCCGACGCGCGCATCGACGGGAATCGGCTGCGTATCGGTCGAGCTGCGGATGCGTTCGAGGATGAACTGCTCGGACACCTGCGCGGCGAGTTGCTGGCCGAAACGCATGCCGACGAGATTCAGCATCAGGTCGAGCGGCGCGGTGCCGCCGGTGCAGGTGAGCCGGTCGCGATCGACGACGAACAGCTCGTCGGCGAACCCCACCTGCGGAAACTCCGCATGCAGCGCCGACAGGTTCTCCCAGTGCACGGTGCAGCGATAGCCGTCGAGCAGGCCACCCGACATCAGCGCATACGCGCCGGTGCAGATGCCGCCCAGCGGCAGCCCGCGTTCGGCGAGCGCCGCGAGCGTGTCGCGCGCGCCGTCGTCGACCACCTCGCGGATGTGAATCCCGCCGCACACGATCATCACGTCGGGCAGGTTCGTGTAGTCGAGCGCCTGGGTCGGCCGCACCGCGATGCCGTTGCTGGCCCGCACGGGGGCGCCGTCGAGCGAATAGATCGACCACTGGTAGTGATCGGCACGCCCGACGTAGTTCGCCATCCGAAGCACTTCGACCGCGCTCGAGAACGCGATCATCGAGAAGTGCGGCAGCGTCAGGAAGCCGAAATGGGCAAGGGACGAAACCGGTGAAACGCGAGCGGCGGGCACGGCGGCAGCGGCGGCGGACGTCACATCGAGCTCCTGGCGAACGGTTGAGCAGGTTGCACGCAGCCAGCCCCGTGGCAAACGCCACGGAAGCCGGTATCGAATCGGAAGAGGCGGCCGGAAGTCGAACCGGCCGCCGGTTGCTTACGCTTGCGCGGGTGCGGCCTTCGCGCGGAACAGCTGCTTCAGGCCCGAGAACAGCGGTGCTTTCGCGGTGCCCGGCGCGCGGCCGAAGCTCTCGGTGATGCGGTCGAGAATGATCGCGAGCAGCACGACCGACAGACCGCTTTCGAAGCCGAGGCCGATGTCGAGGCGCTGGATACTTGCGAGCACGTCGTTGCCGAGGCCGCCCGCGCCGACCATCGACGCGATGATCACCATCGACAGCGCCATCATGATGGTCTGGTTCACGCCCTGCATGATCGACGGCAGCGCGTTCGGGAACTGCACCTTGTACAGCAGCTGCCACGGCGTGCAGCCGAATGCCTGGCCGGCTTCGACGATCTCGCGGTTCACGTGACGGATGCCGAGGCTCGTCAGGCGCACGGCCGGCGGCATCGCGAAGATCACCGTCGACAGGATCCCCGGCACGCGGCCGAGACCGAACAGCATCGCGGCCGGAATCAGGTAGACGAACGCGGGCATCGTCTGCATCAGGTCGAGGATCGGACGCACGATCGCGGCGACCCACTTGCTCTTCGCGGCCCAGATGCCGAGCGGAATGCCGAGCACGAGGCTGATGATCGTCGACGACAGCGTGAGGCCGAGCGTGATGACCGTCTGGTCCCAGAAGCCCGTCGCGAAGATCAGCAGCAGCGACGCGGTGGTGAACAGCGCGAAGCGCCAGCCCACGCGCCACAAGCCGACGCCGATGAAGATCGCCATCATCAGCCACATCGGGATCGCCTGCAGGCTGTGCTCGACGAAGGCGGCGAGACCCTCGATCGCGCGGCCGATCGCATCGAACGTCGCCGCGTCATGATCGAGCAGGTAGTGAACGGACTGGTCGACCCAGGTACCGAGCGGAATCATTTCAGACATGGGAGCCTCGCGAACGCGTGATGGCCTTCAGGATAAGAGCGCGGTCGACCGAGCCGCAGTAGCAGCCGTCGTCGTCGACGACGGGCAGTGCATTCGGGCTCGCGACGACGCGCGCGACGACATGTTCGAGCGACGCATCGCGCCGGATGCTTTCGATCGGCCGCACCGACGGCGTGTCCTGACCGATCGCCTCGCGCGTGACGAAGCCGCGGATCTTGCGTGCGGCATCGAGCACGAACGCATATTCGGCACTGCCGTTCAGCGTCGCCGCGACGTTCGCGGCGTCGCACTTCGACATGGTCGGCACGGCGCCCGTCTGCATCAGGTCGCCCGCCGTCAGATAGCGGCTCGTGTCGATGCCGTCGAAGAACGCGCGCACGTAGTCGTCGGCCGGGTTCGCGATGATGTCCTGCGGCGTGCCGACCTGCACGAGCCGGCCGCCTTCCATGATCGCGATGCGGTTGCCGATGCGCAGCGCCTCTTCCAGATCGTGCGACACGAACATGATCGTGCGGCGCTGTTCCTTCTGCAGTTGCAGCAGCACGTCCTGCATTTCGCGGCGCTTGAGCGGATCGAGCGCGGAGAACGCCTCGTCCATGATCATCAGCGACGGGTTCACGGCCAGCGCGCGGGCCAGGCCGACGCGCTGCTGCATGCCGCCCGACAGCTCGGACGGCAGCTTGTGCGCGAACGGTGCGAGGCCGACCTGCTCGAGCACCTCCATCGCACGGCGTTCGCGTTCCTTCTTGCCGACGCCCGCGACCTCGAGGCCGAACGCGGCATTCGACACCACGGTGCGATGCGGCATCAGCGCGAACGACTGGAACACCATGCTCATGTCCTTGCGGCGCAGCGCGGTCAGCGCCGAGCGGCGTGCCGACGCGACGTCGAGCCCGTCGATCAGCACCTTGCCGGCGCTCGGATCGACCAGCCGGTTCACGAGGCGGATCAGCGTGGATTTGCCGGAGCCCGACAGGCCCATCAGCACGAATATTTCGCCTTCCTGCACGTCGAACGAAACGTTGTGCACACCGACGACCTGACCGGTACGCTTGAGCACATCGTCTTTCGTTGCGCCGGCGGCGAGCATGTCGAGCGCCTGCTGCGGGTTGCTTCCAAATACCTTGCACAGACCTTCGACTACGACCTTGGGGGCATCCATCGAAACCTTCTCCTCGTGTAGCGGGGACTCACGCGTGTGACTCAACGTGCCTACATAGTTGCCAGAAAAAACCCCGACCTGCCGACGAATTACGACAAACGCTTGCGCAAATACGACACACCCCGCAGGCCCGCCCCGCGGGGCGCGGCGCTCGGCGGCCCCCGATTGCGGCGACGCAATACGCGCACAGCCAGCACCGGCGGGCATCACGGGCGTGACTTGTGCGCAGCAGCGCGACGCGCGAGCGGCGGCGTTTTGCGACAACCCGCAAAAACCGCGCGTCGCTTTACGACAATTCCACGTCCGATCGGGCCGTCTCGCCTGCCCGGCGCCGGCAAAAAGAATGGTCGTACGAAAACAGGCGCCGCGAACGCGCGACAGCCATGCTTCGCGACCCGCCCGCAACCCAGAAAATCCCCCATGGCCATTGTGATACATTCCGGCAAACACGCCGATCGCGACGTCGCCTTGCGCCTTGCGCGTGGCGCTGCGCCGGCAGTCCGCGCATGCCGGTTCGCCTGCCGGCCATGCGGAAACAGCCTCGATCGGGCCACGCGACGATCGAAGGACGATAACGAAATGAGAGAGGGAGCAAGGCGATGAATTGGGCTTTTGCCGCAATCGGTTTCATCGTGGGCGGTATCGCCGCATTGTTCGGGGATTTCTCCGCCGCCAACGGCACGCTGCTCGGTGCGGCGGCCGGGTTCTGCATCGGCTACGCGCTGCAGCAACGCAAGCGCACGCACGGCGGTACGACCCCCGACGCGTTCGCGATTTCCGCGACGCCGCAACCCGCTCCCGTGCCGCTCGCCGATCGCGTCGCGCGCCTCGAAGCGACGGTCGACGCGCTCACGCGCGAGCTCGACGTGCTGCGCGGCCAGCTCGCTGGCGCGAAGGCCGGTGCCGCGACGACCGGCAGCGCCGCGCAGGTGCCGTCGACGCCTCCCTCCGCCATCACGCCTGCACCCGCCGCGATCCCGCCTCGACCATCCGTGCAGCCTGCGGTCGCGAGCGCCGGCGTGCCGTCATCGACGTCCGCGCCCGCTCCCGCGCCGGCAGTCGCCATGCGGACGAGCGCCGCACCGGCCGCCGCCGGCGCACCGACGCGTGCGCCCGCAACGACCACGCCGCCGGCCCCACCCGCCCCGCCCGAACCCCGCGAACCCGGTATCGCCGAACGCGCGCTCCGCGCCGCGCGCGACTGGCTGCTCGGCGGCAACACGGTCGTGCGCGTCGGCATCATCGTGCTGTTCTTCGGCGTCGCGTTCTTGCTCAAGTACGCGGCCGACAACGACATGCTGCCGATCGAATTCCGCCTGGCCGGCACGGCGCTCGCCGCGGCCGCGCTGCTCGCGATCGGCTGGCGCGTGCGTGCGCGCCGCGCGGCGTACGGTCTCGTGCTGCAGGGTGGCGGCATCGGCATCCTGTACCTGACGATCTTCGCCGCGACCAAGCTCTACGCGCTGCTGCCGGTCGGCGCGGCGTTCCCGCTGATGGTCGCGGTGTGCGCGCTGAGCGCGTTCCTCGCGGTGAAGCAGAACGCGCTGCCGCTCGCGTTCATGGGCAGCGCGGGCGGCTTTCTCGCGCCGGTGCTGCTGTCGACCGGCCACGGCAGCCATGTCGCGCTGTTCAGCTACTACGCACTGCTGAACGCAGGCATCTTCGCGATCGCGTGGTTCAAGGCCTGGCGTCCGCTGAACCTGCTCGGCTTCGTGTTCACGTTCACGATCGGCTCGGCGTGGGGCGTGACGGCGTACCGCCCCGCGCTGTTCGCGACCACCGAGCCGTTCCTGATCCTGTTCTTCCTGATGTATGTCGGCATCGCGCTGCTGTACGCGGTGAAACGCGAGCTGGCGCTGCGCCACTATGTCGACGGCACGCTCGTGTTCGGCACGCCGATCGTCGCGACCGCGCTGCAGGCGTCGCTCGTGAAGGACATGCCGTTCGGGCTCGCATGGAGCGCGGTCGCGCTGTCGGCGTTCTACGTCGCGATCGCCGCCTGGCTCGCGCGGCGCCGCGATCGTCTCGCGCTGCTGTTCGAAGCGATGCTCGCGCTCGCGGTGATCTTCGCGACGCTCGCGGTGCCGCTCGCGTTCTCGGGCCCGACGACCAGTGCCGCGTGGGCGATCGAAGGCGCGGCGATCGTGTGGGTCGGCGTGCGCGAGAAGCGTCTTGCGCCGTTCGGCTTCGGCCTGCTGATGCAGATCGCCGCGGCCGGCGCATTCTTCACGAGCCTGCTCGGCCCGGCCGACACGAACGCGCTGCCGGTGCTCAACAGCGCATACATCGCGATGCTGCTGATCGCGCTCGCCGGGCTGTTCACGGGCTGGTGGCTGCACGGACGCGACGAAGCGCGCGCGTGGCACGCGTGGATGCCGGACGTCGGCGCGGCCGCCGCGGCGTGGGGGCTGCTGTGGTGGCTGAGCGGCGGACTGCACGAGATCCTCGTCTACGCGGGCCGTCACGTCGACCTGCATGCGGACCGGTTCGTCGTCGACGCGACCGCGCTGTTCGCCGCCGGCACCGCGTGGCTCGCGCACGTCGCGCGCCGCAAGCTCGCGTGGCCGATCGCCGAATGGCCGGCGCTCGCGCTGACGCCGGTGCTCGCGCTGCTCGCGTTGCGCGCGTTCGATTCGCACGAGGCGCCGCTGTCGGGCATGGGCGCGTTCGCGTGGCCGATCGCCGTCATCGCATGCTATGCACTGCTGCTGCGGCAGTCGCGCGGCACGGCGGCCGCCGGTCCGGCGGCGGGCGCGGCGGGCGCGGCGGGCGTGGCGGGCGTGGCGGGCGTGGCGGGCGTGGCGGGCGTGGCGGGTGCGACGGGTGCGACGGGCGCGACGGGCACGTCGGCCGTGGCGGCCATCCCCGCCCCCGTGATCGCGCCGCTGCACACGCTGATGTTCTGGACGTTGTGCGGGCTGTTCTCGCTCGAGGGCTTCTGGCGCCTGCGTGCGTTCGTCCCCGAAGGCGCGTGGAGCTGGAGCGCGTGGGCCTACGGCTTCGGCGCGCTGCTTCTGCTGGTGTCGGGCCCCGGCTCGCGCCTGCGCTGGCCGGTCGCCGCGTTCCCGCGCGCGTATCAGGTATGGGGGGCCGCGCCGCTCGCCGCGCTGCTGTGGCTGTGGAGCATCGCCAGCGTGACGAGCGACGGCGATGCGTCGCCGCTGTTCTGGCTGCCGCTGCTCAATCCGCTCGACGTCGCGCAACTGCTGATCTTCGTCGCGTTCGCCACCTGGCTGCGCCGACTGAAGACACTCGGGGTCACCTGGCATCCGCTGGCGGCCGACCTCGCCGCGCTCGCGACCGTGTTCCTGTGGTTCAACGCGCTGCTGCTGCGCACGCTGCATCAGCGCTTCCACCTGGCCTACGACATCGATACCGTGCTGTCCTCGTTCGGCATCCAGCAGGTGTTCATGGTCGGCTGGAGCCTGTTCGCGTTCGCCGGCATGTGGCTGACGCGCCGCAACGGCATCGCGCGCGTGTGCGCGCTGGCGTCGCTGCCGCTGATCGTCGTGATGTGGGCCTGGACCTTCTACGCGAACTTCACGCAGGACGGCGGCAGCTGGGCGCGCATTCCTCTGCTCAATCCGCTCGACCTCGTGCTGGTGGTGGTCTATGCGCTCGCCGCGTCGTGGTTCGTGCGCGCGCGCACGCTCGGCTGGCCGTTCGGCAACTATCGCGTTGAACTGCTCGGCGCGGCCGGCGCAACGGCCTTCCTGTGGCTGAACGCGATCCTGCTGCGCACGCTGCATCACTGGACCGGCGTGCCGTACGCATTCAACGCGATGGCGGAATCGACGCTCGTGCAGGCGTCGGTCTCCGTGTACTGGACGCTCTGCGCGCTCGCGACGATGATCTGGGCCACACGCCGCGGATTGCGTCCGCTGTGGTTCGTCGGTGCCGCACTCCTCGCGCTCACGGTGATCAAGCTGTTCCTGTTCGACCTGTCGCACGTCACCGGCATCGAACGCATCGTGTCGTTCATCGGCATCGGCATCCTGATGCTGTTGATCGGCTACTTCTCGCCGCTGCCGCCGAAGGCCGCGACCCAACCGGGCGACACCCAACCATGAAACGACTCGCAGCCCTGCTCGGCCTGAGCCTGCTGACGTCGTTCGCGACGGCCGACGGCGCACCCGGCGCGGAACGCGTCGCGCGACGCTTCTCGCTCGATCTCGACGGCAGCGCCGCGTATTACCAGCTCACCGTGCCGCAGGCCGTCTATGCGGCCAGCCGGCGCGACGATCTCGGCGACGTGCGCGTGTTCAACGGCGCCGGCGAGCCCGTGCCGTATTCGCTCGATGCGCCTGCGGCGGCCGCCGTGCCGCCGGCGCGCACGCCGGTGCACTGGTTCCCGCTGCCGCCCGCGCGCGCCGACGACGGTCAGGCGCCGCTCGGCGTGTCGGTCGCGCCGGACGGCTCGCTGCGCGCGGCCGTCACCGCGCCGGCTCGCGCAAAGCACGCGGCCGATCTCGTCGACCTGTCGCATGCGGACGGCGAGGTCGACGCGCTGCTCGTGCATGTGCGCGACGACAGCTACCAGGGCCGTGTCGCCGTCGAAGCGAGCGACGACCTGCGCAGCTGGCGCTCGCTCGGCAGCACGCAACTGCTGAAGGTCGGCCGCGGCGGCGACCTGCTGGTGCAGGAACGCATTGCGCTCGAGGGCGCGGGGCCGCGCTACCTGCGGCTCGACTGGCTCGACGGCGCGCCCGCGATCGGATCGATCGAGATCGAAACGCAACCGCACGATGCGCGCACGACGGACTCCGCTGCCGTGCCGCGTCAATGGCGCGAAGCCGTACACGTGCGGGCCGGCGGCGCGCCCGGCGAGTATCTGTTCGATACCGATGGCGCCTATCCGGTCGACCGCGTGCGCATCGACCTGCCGCAACCGAATACGGTTGCGCGCGCAACGCTGCAGAGTCGCCCCGACGCGCAGGCGCCGTGGCGCGAGGTCGCCGGCGCCGTGCTGTTCCGGCTGCAGGGCAAGGGCGGCGAGCAGCGCAACCCGCCGGTGGCGTTTGCGTCGAATCCCGATCGCGCGTGGCGAATCGTCGTCGACATGCGCAACGGCGGGCTCGGCGGCGGCCAGCCGGCCGTCGCGGTCGGCTGGCATCCGGCCGCCCTGACCTTCGTCGCGCGCGGCACGCCGCCGTTCACGCTGGGTGTCGGCAATGCGTCGCTGCCGTCGTCGGCCGTGAGCCGCGATGCACTGCTGGTCGGAATGGCGCCGGAGGTGCGGCCCGCGCGCGTCGGTGCGGCGCTGCCGGCGTCGGCGGTCCCGCCCGGGCCCGCAGCCGATACGGATGCGGCCCGCCGTTACGTGCTGTGGGGTGCGCTGGTCGTCGCGGTCGGCGTGCTCGGCACGATCGCATGGCGCCTCGCACGCGGCGGCGGCGACACGCCTGCTCGCGACGAGTAGGACCACGCCGGCACGCCGGCACACCGAATCAGGCCGGTGCCGCGCGCACCGTTTGCACCGTTTGCACCGTTCGCGCCGCGACGCGGCCGTGCGGACGCGGACGCCACGGCGACGAGCGGCAGCTGGCCGCGCCGGCCGCCCCCATCGCCGGCGAGCGCGTACCGCGACGCGCACGCCAGTCGGCCCGGATCGCCGCGATCGCGCGAAGCGCCCATGATTGCGCCATCACGACAGGCCGCACGCCCCGCCGCGATGCCGGCGGCATGCGACGCGCGACGCATGCAACGGGACGCCTGCACAGGATCGCGCTGTCATAGCGCTTGCCGGCGAAGCGCACGATATCGACGACGTCGAAGCCCTGGGCCCGGTAGAACGCCAGCAGATGCGACGCGGGATGCGGCGTATCGAGCGCGAGCAGCGAATAACCGCGCAACGCGGCCCACTGCCCGGCAAACGCGAGCAGCGTCGCACCGATCCCGCCGCCTTGCCAGCCGGGATCGACGGCCACCTGCCGCACGCTCGCGACGCCGTCGCGGCGGTACAGCGAACACGGCGACGACGGATCGGTGGCGTAGAGCGTCATCGTGCCGACGACGCGACCGCCCGACACCGCGACATGACATTCGCCCGCTTCCGCGCGGCGACGCGTGACCTCCTCGGCCTGGTCGACACACGTACAGTTGAGCCCCATCGCGCCGAGTCGCGCGAACGCACGATGCAGCAGCGCGGTGAGCTGCGTGTAGCTGTCGACTGCCGGATCGAAGCGCCGCACGATGACCCGGTCGGCGCGCACGGCAGGCGGCGCGGCGGGTGAACGTTCGGCGATCGTGTTCCGGGATATCGACATGGCAGCGCTCCGTGGTCAGGATGACCGAAGTCTAGGAGCGCGCCGCGAGGCGTCGCAAGAAAAAATGTCGTAAAAAAGACGAGAATTCGAAGCGAATCGATGGTGCGACGGTGTGCATATTCATGCGTTCGGCGCCTTCGGACCCGTGGTCGCACATACCGATCGTTGTGCCTGCAAGCAATACGTGACGCGCACTTCGTCGCCGACACCATGCCGCGCGATTCCGGACTCGCGATGCCCCGCGCGAGCGCCCCGCATCGTCGTTGACACACCCGGCGACGCGCTCCAGACTCGCTGATCCTCCACCGCACCGCGAGCACCCATGGTCACCTGCTTCCTTCGCTACGTCATCGATCCGTACAAACTCGAGCAGTTCGAAACCTACGGCAAGATGTGGATTCCGCTCGTCGAGCAATTCGGCGGCACGCACCACGGCTACTTCCTGCCTTCCGAAGGCGCCAGCAACATCGCGCTCGCGATGTTCTCGTTCCCGAGCCTCGCCGAATACGAGCGCTACCGCGAACGCTCGAAGGCTGATCCCGCGTGCCAGGCCGCGTTCCGGTATGCAGAGGAAACGCGCTGCATCGTCAGCTACGAGCGCAGCTTCTTCCGGCCGGTGTTCGAGTAACCCCGCGCATCGCGCCCCCTTTCCGGCGCCGGACGAAAAAAAGCCCCGCCTGCATCCGCGCGGCGGGGCCAACCCATGTCAGTAGAGACATCATGGAGGAGACGGGCCCATCTTATCGAGCGCGGCTCGCCGTCCCAACCAAGCATTTCTGCTATCCATCTGCGTCGCCGCGCGCACGCGCGCCCCGCGTGCCTGGCATATCGATAGAACGAAAAGTCGTTTTCAGAGTGGCGGCGGGGTCGTTACCATCTGGTTTTAAGCCTGTGCTTAGCCGGGCAAGCCATCCCCAAGGAGCGCCCTTTGACTGCATTCGATCAACACCGCCGCCCGTTCGTGGTCGGCATCGGCGGCACCACCCGGGCCGCGTCGTCGACCGAGCGCGCACTGTCGTTCGCGCTGCGCGGCGCGCAAGCCGCCGGCGCACGCACGCGCCTGTTCGACGGCCCGTTCCTGCATACGCTGCCGCACTACGCCCCCGAACACAAGACGCTGACCGACGCGCAGCGAGAACTGATCGACACCGTGCGCGAAGCCGACGCGATCATCATCGCGACGCCCGGCTATCACGGCGGCGTGTCCGGCCTCGTGAAGAACGCGCTCGACACGCTCGAGGAACTGCGCGCCGACGAGCGCCCGTACCTCGACGGCCGCGCGGTCGGCCTGATCGTCACGGCCTACGGCTGGCAAGCCGCCGGCACCGTGCTGACGTCGCTCCGGTCGATCGTCCACGCGCTGCGCGGCTGGCCGACCCCGTTCGGCGCCACCGTAAACACGCTCGAAACGCGCTTCGAAAGCGCCGACAGCTGCTCGGATCCGAAGGTCGTCGCACAGCTCGAGACCGTCGGCTCGCAGGCAGCCGAATTCGCGCTCGCGTTCGCATCGCATCGCGCGGCCACGCACGCCGCATCGGTCGACGCGCTCGCGCCCGTGCTGAAGATCGCCAACCAGTAATCCCCGCCTCCCCGCAGCCCGCGCCCGGCCGACGACGTTCGCCGCGCGCGGGCTGCGCGCATCCGGCCGTCCGGCGCGCATCGCAGCGCTGCCGCCTGCTTCATGCCGGCGCCCCACCCCGATAACGATCCGGCCCGCCACGTGATTTGCATTGGCCGAAAGATTGGTTCACGCGGGCCGCGGGTTTTCGTACGCTGAAAGCCCGAACCTTCCATGCGCACGCCATGAACCGCACGATCCGTTACAAGGGCTACGAAGTCGCCCCCGCCGCCGCCCGGCTGCCGAACGGGCTGTTCGCCGCGAACCTGACGATCGAGAAGGCAAGCGGCGGCCCGTCGCCGCGCGCCGTATCGTTCGACGCGATCGATTTCTTCTTCGAAGAGGAACACGCGCTCGCGTATGCGTCCCGCTGGGGACGCCTCTGGGTCGATACACAGGCCTGAGCGCGGCACCCGGCAGCGCAGGGCTGCTCGAAAATGCGCGATTACGGAAGCTATGCAAGAATCTTTCGTCTCGTAATCGCATAACAACAGCCATGTCCGACACGCTGCAGGAAGACCATGCAGCGGCAGATCACGCCATGCGCAACTGGACCTTCGAACGTCAAGGTCCGGTCAGGATCGGTTCCGATGCGCACAGGCAAATGTTCTGCCGCATGCTGCTCGATACGCACAACCCGTACAAACCGGCCGTCATCGACTGGCCGCCGCTCAAGCCCGACGAACTCAAGCGGCTTACGTCGCTGCCGATCTGGGACATCGCCGTGCAGACCGAAGGCCGCGCGTCGATCCGCGTCGCCACCTTCGCCGCAACCGTCGGCGATCCGCTGCTGCGCCGGGCGCTCGAGATGGACGGCGCCGAGGAAGCTCGGCACAAGGTCGTGCTGTCGAAGCTGGTCCAGGCATACGGCATCAAGCTCGCCCCCGAACCGGCCTATCCTGCTCCGAAGGACCCCGAGTGGTCGTGGATGGTGACCGGCTTCAGCGAATGCATCGACAGCTTCTTCGCGTTCGGCCTGTTCCGCTCCGCGCAGCGCTCTGGCTATTTCCCGCCCGAACTCGTCGACACCTTCGAGCCCGTGATCCAGGAGGAAGGCCGGCACATCCTGTTCTTCGTGAACTGGTATGCGTGGTACTGGCGGAGTTTGCCGTGGTGGCGCCGGCCGTGGTTCTTCGCGCGGGTGGCGGCCGTGTGGGCATTCCTGATCCGGGAACGTATCGGCATCGCGCGCGGGATCGATGCGGACGGCGTCGCGCACGACGCGAACTTTCCGGCGACGAGCACCGCCGACATCGGCGATGCGCTGAATCCGCGCGAACTGATCGAACTGTGTGTCAGCGAGAACGACCGGCGCATGGCCGGGTACGACAAACGGCTGCTGCGCCCGATGTTCGTGCCGCGCATGGCGCGCCTCGCGCTGCGATTCATGCGGAAATAAGGCTGCGGCGGCGGGTTGCCGGCGGTGCAGGCCGGCCGCCGGCGCCTTGTCCGGGACGATGTGCTGCGCCGCCCGGACCGGGTGGCAGAACCGGGGCGCGTTGCCGCGGCTGCCATCCTCACCGTGGTTCACCCTTCCGGACGAGAACGAACCACACCCCGGCTCGCATCCGGCGATCTGGGCGCGGCATCACGCCAGCCCGGACACCCATCAGCCTGACGGTGCTCATCCGACGCGCTTGCGTATCGTCTTTCTCTCCCGCGAAATGCCCCCTTGCCAGCGCGGTCGAGTCACCGTAAAGCAGATCCGGGTTTCCTGCTCGCGGCTCCCCGTTGCTCCCCGTTGCTCCCCTTCGTTCGCGTCTTCAGCCGTCATCGTGGACGCCCCGCCACCTCGTCGCAACGACTCCGGTTGCAAGACTGCCCGGCGCGGGCGATCTGGCACCTCGTCTCCCCCTGCCCCAACCCGTCATATGAAGTACGTCAATTGAACAGATTCCGAACTGGAATCCCAATCGCCGTACCAATGCACCTGTAGCACTTTTTTACAACTTTGTGAAACCGGCGCCGGGGAAGGCCCGCCCCACGGGCGCGCGCGGCCGATGAGATGCGCAAACCAGCATAATCAGACAATCCGTGGCTCATGTTTTTTTGATTTGCCGGCAAACCAATAAATACAATTAAAAATTCACATCAAATCTCGTATTAATAAATTAACAAGAGCCTCGAATGCATACGATCCAGCGTCCCGCCTGACATTACAACATAGAAAGGCAAACGTTTGCCGCAAACGTTTGTCGTTTCATTTGTCTTACTTTTTGGGTTAACCAATGTGCGGCACCACACACAAAACCACGTCACCACGTTGATTTTTATGGTTTTTTTCATCCATCACCGCATCCGCACGAGACCTTCACTCTACCTTCCAGTCATTTTCAACTTTCTTACACGCCAACAGCTCAAAACACGATCTATTAACCATCTTTTAACTTCCAAAACCTTCGATTTATCACTGTTTGTCAATCTCAAAATATCGCCTCAAATAAACTCCGCCCATCAATTTTAAGATTCGCGCGAGCGCACGGCAGATTCCTCTAACGAAAGAGACCGGTGTGTGGCGTGCATATTTGGAGGTAGTAGGACATGAACCGCACATACCGCTCGATCTGGAACGAAGCCCTTGGCGCCTGGGTCGCGGCATCCGAACACGATTCGGCACGGGGCAAGCCGAACAAGTCGGCCGTTGCTGCCGCAGCACTGGTCGCCGTCACGATGCTCCCGTCGCTCGCCAGCGCCAATACCACCATTCCAGGCACGACGAACGGTAGCCAATTCACGGTGTCGTCGTGTACGTCAAGCGGCGGTATCGGCACCGTTGGCCGCACGACGACAGGCAACACCAACGCCTATCCCGTCGACGGATCCGGCACTTACTCCACGGTTACAGGCTGCAACTCGAGCGGCAACAACACTCTCGCGGCCACGGTTTACGGTGCGTTCGCGCAAGTGACCGGCACCGGTGGTACGGCGACGGGCTTTCTGTCATCCGCTGCGCTGTGGGGCACGTCCGCCGGCCTCGAGTCGACCGCTAGCGGCACGGGTTCGACCGCGCTCGGGTTCGGGGCAACGGCCAACGCATTGAATTCGGTCGCGATCGGCGGTGCAGCCGGTAATGGCACTACCCCGCTTTCGTATGCGAACTCGACCATCGCTTCGGGCGCCGGCGCGGTCGCAATCGGCAGTAACGCAACCAAGGGCGCGCAAGCAGCCGCTTCGGACTCGATCGCGATCGGCGGTCAGTCGTCAGTCACGTCAGGCGCGACGTCGGCGATCGCGATCGGCGTCGCATCGACCGCCAGTGGCAACAATGCGGTCGTGATGGGTTCGTCGGCAACCGGTGCCGGCGGCAACTCGATTGCGTTCGGTACGTCGAAAGCCCTCGGAAGTGGCGATATCGCCATTGGCCAGAATGCCTTTGCGCAAGGCACGACGGGTACGGCGTCCGCAACCTCGGCAACCGCGGTCGGCTATCTGGCCACGGCTAACGGGCAAGACGCGTCGGCATACGGCAACACGGCAAACGCAAGCGGAAACTTCACCACCGCGCTCGGCAATTTCGCGTCCGCGAGCGGTGCGAACGCCGTTGCCGCCGGCAATTCGGCAACGGCCAGCGGTACGGCCGCCTCGGCTTATGGCAATTTTTCTACCGCATCGGGCGTGAGCTCGGTCGCCATCGGCAGCGGTGGCGCATCCGGCTCGTATTCCGGCGCCAAGGCGACGGGCGCAGGATCCATCGCAATCGGCGGCAATACGACGGCAGCCGCGTCGTCGGCCGCATCGGATGGCATCGCGATCGGTGGCCAGTCGTCCGTCGCGACGACCGCGACTTCCGGCATTGCAATGGGTCGCGGCGCGACGGTCAACGGCGCCTTCGGCATCGCCCAAGGCGATGGCGTCGTGTCCGGCGCAACCGGCCAGAACGTTGCGATCGGCTCGAGCGGTACGACGGCCAACAGCAGCACGGCGATCGGCGGGGCCGTGGCAATCGGTCGTGGCCAAACGGCGACGGGCAACGGCGCGGTCGCGATCGGCGACCCGAACTCGGCGATCGGTACGGGCGCCGTTGCGCTCGGTGCAAACGACGCGTCGAACGGCCAGGGCGCCGTCGCGATCGGTAATGCCAATTCCGCGACCGGCCAAGGCTCGGTCGCATTGGGCAACAGCAGCACGGCCACCGCGGCCGGCGGCGTCGCGATCGGCGATACCGCGGTCTCCAGCGCCACCAACGCGCAGGCCTTCGGGTCCGGTGCCAATGCAAACGTGGCTGGCTCGGTCGCGCTCGGCTCCAATGCCGCCACGATCGGCGCCGCGAACACGGCGACCGGCGGCACGGGTTCCGTCACCAGCACGACGATCGGCAGCCAGACGTTCGGCACCTACGCCGGCGCGAGTTCCGCCGCGGGTGTCGTCAGCGTCGGAGCGGCCGGGGCGGAGCGGCGCATCCAGAACGTCGCCGCCGGCCTGCTCAGCACGACCAGCACGGACGCGATCAACGGTAGCCAGCTTTATGCGGTCGCCAGCACGACGACGTCGAGCATTGCCAGCCTGTCTACGTCGACTTCGACCGGTATCAGTTCGCTGTCGACTGGACTCAGTTCGGCCAATAGCTCGGTCGCTTCGCTGTCGACTTCCACGTCGACCGGTATCGGCTCGCTGTCGACTGGACTCAGTTCGGCCAATAGCTCGGTCGCTTCGCTGTCGACTTCGACGTCGACCGGTATCGGCTCGCTTTCGACTGGACTCAGCTCGACCAATAGCTCGGTCGCTTCGCTTTCGACTTCCACGTCGACCGGTATCAGCTCGCTTTCGACTGGACTCAGTTCGACCAATAGCTCGGTGGCTTCGCTGTCGTCGTCCACGTCGACGGGCCTCTCGTCGGCTAACAGCTCGATCGGCTCGCTGTCCACTTCGACCTCGACGGGAATCAACTCGCTGTCCACCGGCCTCAGCTCGACCAACAGCTCGGTGGCTTCGCTGTCGACCTCCACGTCGACCGGTCTCTCGTCGGCGAATAGCTCGATCAGCTCGCTGTCCACCTCGACCTCGACCGGCATCAACTCGCTGTCCACTGGCCTGAGCTCGGCCAACAGCTCGGTGGCTTCGCTGTCGTCGTCCACGTCGACCGGTCTCTCGTCGGCTAACAGCTCGATCGGCTCGCTGTCCACTTCGACCTCGACCGGTATCAGCTCGCTGTCCACCGGCCTCAGCTCGACCAACAGCTCGGTTGCTTCGCTGTCGTCGTCCACGTCGACCGGTCTCTCGTCGGCTAACAGCTCGATCGGCTCGCTGTCCACTTCGACCTCGACCGGTATCAGCTCGCTGTCCACCGGCCTGAGCTCGGCCAACAGCTCGGTTGCTTCGCTGTCGTCGTCCACGTCGACCGGTCTCTCGTCGGCGAATAGCTCGATCAGCTCGCTGTCCACCTCGACCTCGACCGGTATCAGCTCGCTGTCCACCGGCCTCAGCTCGACCAATAGCTCGGTTGCCTCGCTGTCGTCGTCCACGTCGACCGGTCTCTCGTCGGCTAACAGCTCGATCGGCTCGCTGTCCACCTCGACCTCGACGGGTATCAGCTCGCTGTCCACCGGCCTGAGCTCGACCAATAGCTCGGTGGCTTCGCTTTCGACTTCGACGTCGACCGGTATCGGCTCGCTTTCGACTGGACTCAGCTCGGCAAACAGCTCGATTTCGTCGCTCTCCACCTCGACCTCGACCGGCATCAACTCACTGTCCACCGGCCTCAGCACGGTCACGACCAAGACCGACAATCTCGGCACCAGCACGGCCTCCGCCCTCGGCGGCGGTGCGAAGTACGATCCGACGACCGGAACGGTTTCCGCTCCGGCGTACACGACGTACAACGCGAATGGCACGACGTCGACCGCCAG
>NZ_CAJPGY010000022.1:0-119418 GCF_905339915.1 Burkholderia sp. BCC1985 | reverse complement strand
GCCCAGCTCCGGTGCCGCGATCTTCGCGAGCGAGCCGCCGAATTTGCCGACCGCGGTTCGCGCGGCCGATACGATCACTACGTCCGTCATGTTTTGTTCCTGCATCGAAATCAGTGGGTCGATCCGTGTTGCATGCTGTATCGCGTGCCGGGGCCGGGCGGCACGGCGGCCGACGTCGGCGCTTGAGCGCCATACGACCCGCGATGCGGCTCAGGGCTCGCGCCTTCATGCGCGCCGCCCATTCGCCCGCTCCAGCCGGGCCCGGACACGCTGCGGCGAGCCGGACGCCGCCGGCCACCACGCGGCACACGCGGCGGCCGGCGCCCGCCGGCGCCGTTCGATCAATGGTGTCGCGCCTGCGCGCGACACGCGCTCATGCAGCCGATTCGCGCGAAGCGGCTTCCTTGCGTGCGGCAGCCGCCGTCTGCTTGGCACCGCGCGTCGCCGTTTCGCTGACCGCGTCGAAACCGCTTTGTGCGGCTTCGATTGCCTGCCCCGTCGCTGCGCGCACGGAGTCTGCCGCGGCAGTCGCCGCGGACAGCGCCGAATTCAGCGCGGCGACCACCGCGCCCGAACCGGCCGGCGCATGCTTCGTCAGCTCGCCGACCACCTCCTTCACGCGCTTGTCGTTCTGCTCGTATTGCGCCTGCGCGACCTTCGCCCACTCGGCCTGCGTCGACACCGCGATGTCGAACAGATGGCGACCGTACGCGACGGCCTTGCCGGCCGCTTCCTGCGGTGCGGCGACTTGCTGCGCGAAGCCCGCAGCCGGGTTGCTCGCGTTGAACGCGTTCTTCAGCTTGTCCTCGTATTCCTCGAGCGCCGTCTTGGCCGCTTGCAGGTTGAGTTCGACGACGGCCTCGAAACCATTAATTGCCGGACGGGCAATCGCGAACCAGGCGGCAATTCCGGACTGATAATCGGCGGCGAATTTTTCGGGGGCAAATACGGACATCGGGCACGCTCCTGTTAGCAATGCGAGAGACGAACGAAAAAAATGGAAGCCAGATCGAGGTCCGCTTCCTTATTCACAACCCGCAGGCACGATTGACTGCGGGGAGTTGAAGATTGCCATTCTAGATGGATTAATTGTCAATTAAATGGCATTAATACTAGGTGAAAACCCTGATCGATCGGCTTGATCTCCTCGCAATCTGCACCCGCACACAATGGGGCCGCGTCGCAACGCCTTGTCCCGAAATGATTTTTACTTTTTTACGGCATGGCGCACCGCGACGTCCGTAACATTTACCCCGTCATTATTCCGGTTATTTGAAAAACAGGTGCGCATTGGAAAATAGGGCGGATTCCCCTGTAATCGTTTTTCCAGATTTATTTTGAAATCGTTACCGGGATTATTAATGACGAATTCAATGATCGTATATAAACCGCCGGGCCGGGCCAGCGGCGACACTCTCACCCGACCAGTTCGCGATGCAGCGCGCGAAACTCCTGCGCGAGCTTGTGTGCCGGCTCGAGATGGATCACCGGCGTCGACTGCTGATGCGACTCGCGGATCTTCACCGATGCCGAGAGCCGCGACGCCAGCACCGGCAGCCCTTCCTCGACGAGTTCGTCGACCAGCCGCTGCGGCAGGCTCGCGCGCGGCTGGAACTGGTTGATGACGATCCCTTCGACCTCGAGCGCGGCGTTGTGGTCCTGCTGGATTTCCTTCACGTTCTCGAGCAGCGTGTACAGCGCGCGGCGCGAGAAGTCGTCGCAGTCGAACGGAATCAGGCAGCGCTCGACCGCGATCAGCGCCGAGCGCGTGTAGAAGTTCAGTGCGGGCGGCGTGTCGATGTAGACGGCATCGTAGGTGTCGAGCTCGTTGAGCGCGTCGCGCAGCTTGTAGATCTTGTAGCGCGACTCGAGCTTGCCGTGCAGCGTGTCGAGGTCCGGATGCGCGGGCATCACGTCGAGCCCGTCGAACGGCGTCGGATGGATGAACGACGCGACGTCGACCGGCCGGAAGTTGAAGGTCAGCGCGGTCTCGAAGAATTCGGCGACGCCGGGATGCGCGTCGGTCGCCCGGTCGCCGAGCAGGTAGTGCGTGGAATTCGCCTGCGCGTCGAGGTCGATGACGAGCGTGCGCAGCCCTTCGCTCGCGCTGATCGCCGCCAGGTTGCAGACGATCGTCGACTTGCCCACCCCGCCCTTCTGGTTGAATACGACCCGCCGCATTGTGTCTCCTTCGATCGAAACGTCGAAAAAACGAGCTTAGCCGGTCAATCGTGGCGGCCGCGTGACATCGATCAGATACACGAACCGCCCGGGAGATTTGCTGAGCGGCGCGACGAACGACTGGAAATCACGACGGAAGACGCGCGCACGAGGAACGGGCACAAGGGCTAATGTTGCGACGCAACATCCGAACTGTTAAACTAGGGAAAACCCGTAGTTCAAGCTTGCGAAGGAGCAGTCGTGTACCCCGTATTTTCGTTCCTGATGGATCTGCTGCCGGGCCGCAGCGCGGCTTCGTTTTCGCCGTCGGCAAAAGTAAACCGTGTCACGTTCACGGGTGCCGTGGACCGCAGCGATGGCGTGATCCTGTCGATCAACGGTAGCGACGCGCTGGTCCGTTGGCCGAAGGGTGGGAAATCCGTCGAGCGCGTCAGCAATCTGGTCGCGATCGTCACGGAAGCGTAAGCGGTTCTGTTCTGCGGCGGCCACGGCGCCGCTCTTGTCATGGTTCGCACCGTCCGAAGCAGGTGACTCGGGTGTGAATGCCACGGCCCCCATGTCGGGAATGCGCCGTTGCAGGGCTTCAGGAAACCTGCTCACCGGCGCGGTTGCGTCGGTTGAAGTTTGCGGTCGGCATGCTCGCCACGTAAGCACAACAGACGTCAGGGCCATCGCGCCCGCGACGACGAACGTCCGCTGACGGGGAGTCCATTCTCAAGTCTCGCCCATCCGACGCGGCCGGCGCCAGCGGCTTCTCCCCGCCTTGCACGACGCCACCACGACGCTCCTCACGCCCGATCGGGCACGTTCCGCCCACACCCCAAAAAACGCGTAAACGAAAAAAGGACCCGAAGATCCAGGCTGAACCAGTGATTCAGCGTGGAGATTCGGGCCCGTCTTTACATCGGGAACCGGCGTTCCGCTTAGAACGGAATATCGTCGTCCATCTCGTCGAAGCCGCCGCCTGCCGGCGCGCTCGGACGGCTCTGGCCGCCGCCTGCACCGCCGCGCGGCGCGCCGCCGGCACGACCGCCGCCGCCGCCGCGTTCCATCTGTTCGCCGCCGCGGCCGCCGCCACCACCACCGTAGCCGCCGCCGTAACCGCCTTCGTCACCGCCGCCACCGCCGCCGCCCGAACCGCCGCGGCCGCCGAGCATCTGCATCTGGTCGGCGACGATTTCGGTCGAGTAGCGATCCTGGCCGTCCTGGCCCTGCCACTTGCGCGTGCGGATGCGGCCTTCGATATAGACCGACGAACCCTTCTTCAGGTACTCGCTGACGATTTCGGCGAGACGGCCGAAGAACGCGACGCGGTGCCACTCGGTCATTTCCTTGAAATCGCCGCTTGCCTTGTCCTTGTAGCGATCGGTCGTCGCGAGACGGATGTTCGCAACCGCGTCGCCGCTCGGCAGGTAACGGACTTCAGGATCGGCGCCGAGATTGCCGACGAGGATGACCTTGTTGACGGATGCCATGTGTTTCTCCAGTAAATTCGATGCCGGGCCGCCCGCGAATGTCGTCGGAGCGGCCCGCCGGGCAAGCCGGCGAGCGCCGCCGGTGCCTGCCCGAAAAGAAGGTTCAGGCCTTGCGCGGCGGCGCTTTCATGCTGGCCGCGATTATAAGCCACGCCGCCACGAGCCCCGAGCACGCGTAGAAGACGGTGTTCGCGCCGCCGTGCTTCAGCAGCCAGCCGCCCACGATGCCGCCGAGCGCGAGCCCGATCGATTGCGTGGTGTTGTAGACGCCCGTGGCCGCGCCCTTGCGCGAACCGGGCGCGAGCTTCGACACGAGCGACGGCTGCGACGCTTCCAGGATGTTGAAACCCAGGAAGTACACGAACAGGATCGCCGCCACAATCAGGATGGTATGCGGAGCGCTGCCGAGCAACAATTGGCCGATCAGGATAGCCAGAATGCCACCGAGCAGCACCGGCTTCATCTTGCCCCGTTTTTCCGCGACGATGATCGCCGGGACCATCATCACGAACGCGAGCCCCATCACCGGCAGGTAGACCTTCCAGTGCGCGGCGACCGGCAGCCCGCCGTCGACCAAGAGGCGCGGCACGACGAGGAACAGCGCCGTCTGCGTCGCGTGCAGCACGAGCACGCCGAAGTTCAGGCGCAGCAGCTCGCCGTTGTGCAGCACCTCGCCGAACGGCGCCGGCACGTGCACGGGCTTCGCCGCGTCGGGCACGATCCACACCACGACCCCGATCGCGAGGATCGACAGCACGCCGACGATCGCGAACAGCCCGCTCATCCCGACCCAGTGGAACACGATCGGCGCGCCGACGATCGCGACCGCGAACGACACGCCGATCGAGCCGCCGACCATCGCCATCGCCTTCGTGCGGTTCTGCTCGGAGGTCAGGTCGGCGATAAACGCGAGCACCGCGGACGACACGGCGCCCATCCCCTGGATCACGCGGCCGACGATGATCCACGTGATGTCGTGCGCGAACGCGGCGACGAAGCTGCCGAGCGCGAAGATCAGCAGGCCGGTGGCGATCACGGGCTTGCGGCCAAACTTGTCCGACGCCCACCCGTAGAAGATGTACAGCAGCGACTGCGTGACGCCGTACGCCCCGAGCGCGATGCCGACGAGCAGCACGTTGTCGCCGCCCGGGATGGTTTTCGCGTAGACCGAGAACACCGGCATGATCATGAACAGGCCGAGCATGCGCAGCGCGAAGATCGCCGCGAGCGACGTGGTCGCGCGCAGTTCGGGCGCACTCATGCGGGAAGACGTGGCGGACGGATTGGACATCGGGAATGAATTTCGAATGATCGGAATGTCCGCCCGGCGGCGGGCGGCGGAAGATCAGGGCCACCGGCCCGGCAGGCCTGGCAGGCGCTTTCCGGGGCCGCTTTCCGGGACGTCGGGCAGGCAGCCTGCGGGCCGCCTCGCGCCGTGCGGCGCGGCCGCCTTCCCGGCGTGGACACCGCCTTGCTGCCAGCTGCTGCAAAGGCTGGGGGCCCCCAACGACGGCCTCGAAAAGCCGTTATAGTAGCAGGTTTGGTTCCCTCCATTTTCGCCAGGTTCATGGAACAGATCCGTATCCGTGGGGCACGCACCCACAACCTGAAAAACGTCAATCTCGACCTGCCGCGCCACAAGCTGATCGTGATTACCGGGTTGTCCGGGTCGGGCAAGTCGTCGCTCGCGTTCGACACCCTTTATGCCGAAGGCCAGCGCCGCTACGTCGAGAGCCTGTCCGCGTACGCCCGCCAGTTCCTGCAGCTGATGGAGAAACCCGACGTCGACCTGATCGAGGGCCTGTCGCCCGCGATCTCGATCGAGCAGAAGGCGACGTCCCACAACCCGCGTTCGACCGTCGGCACGGTCACCGAAATCCACGACTACCTGCGACTTTTGTTCGCACGGGTCGGCACGCCGTACTGCCCCGACCACGACATCCCGCTCGAGGCGCAGAGCGTGTCGCAGATGGTCGACGCGGCGCTCGCGCTGCCCGAGGAAACCAAGCTGATGATCCTCGCGCCGGTCGTCGCGAACCGCAAGGGCGAGCACGCCGAGCTGTTCGAGGACATGCAGGCGCAGGGCTTCGTGCGCTTTCGCGTGCGCTCGGGCGGCGGCACCGCGAACGAAGGCGTCGCGAAGATCTACGAGGTCGAGTCGCTGCCGAAGCTCAAGAAGAACGACAAGCACACGATCGACGTCGTCGTCGATCGTCTCAAGGTGCGCCCGGACATGAAGCAGCGCCTCGCGGAATCGTTCGAGACCGCGCTGCGCCTCGCCGACGGCCGCGCGATCGCGCTGGAGATGGATACCGACCACGAACACCTGTTCAGCTCGAAGTTCGCGTGCCCGATCTGCTCGTACTCCCTGCAGGAGCTCGAGCCGCGCCTGTTCTCGTTCAACAACCCGATGGGCGCGTGCCCGGAATGCGACGGCCTCGGCCAGATCACGTTCTTCGACCCGAAGCGGGTCGTCGCGCACCCGTCGCTGTCGCTCGCCGCGGGCGCCGTGAAGGGCTGGGATCGCCGCAACCAGTTCTACTTCCAGATGCTGCAGAGCCTCGCGGCGTTCTACGAATTCGACATCGACGCCGCGTTCGAGGACCTGCCGGAAAAGATCCGCAAGGTGCTGCTGTTCGGCTCGGGCAAGCAGACGATCCCGTTTTCGTACATCAACGAGCGCGGCCGCACGACGATCCGCGAGCACGTGTTCGAAGGGATCATCCCGAACCTCGAGCGCCGCTACCGCGAGACCGATTCGGTCGCGGTGCGCGAAGAGCTCGCGAAATACCAGAACAACCAGCCGTGCCCGTCGTGCGACGGCACGCGGCTGCGCCGCGAGGCGCGCCACGTGCGGGTCGGCACCGGCGACTACGCGCGCGGCATCTATGAAATCAGCGGCTGGCCGCTGCGCGACGCGCTCGGCTATTTCGACGGCCTGTCGCTCGACGGCGCGAAGCGCGAGATCGCCGACAAGGTGATCAAGGAAATCGTCGCGCGCCTGACCTTCCTGAACAACGTCGGCCTCGACTACCTGTCGCTCGAACGCAGCGCTGAAACGCTGTCCGGCGGCGAGGCGCAGCGGATCCGGCTCGCGTCGCAGATCGGCTCGGGCCTGACCGGCGTGATGTACGTGCTCGACGAGCCGTCGATCGGCCTGCACCAGCGCGACAACGACCGCCTGATCGCGACGCTCAAGCACCTGCGCGACCTCGGCAACTCGGTGATCGTCGTCGAGCACGACGAGGACATGATCCGCACGGCCGACTACGTCGTCGACATGGGCCCGGGCGCCGGCGAGCACGGCGGCGTGATCGTGGCCGAAGGCACGCCGAAGCAGGTGCAGTCGAACCCGCAGTCGCTGACGGGCCAGTATCTGGTCGGCAAGCGCACGATCGAATACCCGGACGAGCGGCTCGCGCCCGATCCCGAGCGGATGCTGCGCATCGTCGACGCGCACGGCAACAACCTGAAGCACGTCGATCTCGAGTTGCCGGTCGGCCTGCTGACCTGCATCACCGGCGTGTCGGGCTCCGGCAAGTCGACGCTGATCAACGACACGCTGTATCACGCGGTCGCGCGCCACCTGTACGGCTCGTCGGCCGAGCCGGCGCCGCACGAGGCGATCGAGGGCCTCGAGCACTTCGACAAGGTGATCAACGTCGACCAGTCGCCGATCGGCCGCACGCCGCGCTCGAACCCGGCCACCTACACGGGCCTGTTCACGCCGATCCGCGAGTTGTTCTCGGGCGTGCCGACCGCGAAGGAGCGCGGCTACGATCCGGGCCGCTTCTCGTTCAACGTGAAGGGCGGCCGTTGCGAGTCGTGCCAGGGCGACGGCGTGCTGAAAGTCGAGATGCACTTCCTGCCGGACGTCTACGTGCCGTGCGACGTGTGCCACGGCAAGCGCTACAACCGCGAAACGCTCGAAGTGCAGTACAAGGGCAAGAACATCAGCGAAGTGCTCGACATGACGGTCGAACACGCGTACGAATTCTTCAGCGCGGTGCCGGTGATCGCCCGCAAGCTGAAGACGCTGCTCGACGTCGGCCTCGGCTACATCCGCCTCGGCCAGTCGGCCACGACGCTGTCGGGCGGCGAGGCGCAGCGCGTGAAGCTGTCGCTGGAGCTGTCGAAGCGCGACACGGGCCGCACGCTGTACATCCTCGACGAGCCGACCACCGGCCTGCACTTCCACGACATCGCGCTGCTGCTCGAGGTGATCCACCGGCTGCGCGACCAGGGCAACACGGTCGTGATCATCGAGCACAACCTCGACGTGATCAAGACGGCCGACTGGGTGATCGACCTCGGCCCCGAAGGCGGTGCCGGCGGCGGCCAGATCATCGCGCAGGGCACGCCCGAGCAGGTCGCGAAGACCAAGGCGAGCTTCACCGGCAAGTACCTCGCGCCGCTGCTCAAGCGCCCGGCCCGCAAGGCGGCGGCCGGCTGACACTTTCCGTTCCCGCGCGCGGCTGCCCGGCCGCGCGCGCCCGGCAGCGGGGCGGCGCCGGCCTCCTCGTTTTCCCTTCTGCGGTTTTCCCCTCTGCGTTTACACCACGAGCCAAACAGCCCCGTGGCGGACCATAATGGCAGCTATACTTTACGGTCGTAAGGTTCGCCATCCGCACCAATCCGGTGCGGCGCCGGGCGATCGCCGCCGTGTCGCCCACCGCGCGGCACGGCACACGAACGACAGGAATCCATGATGGAGAAGCAACAAGAGTCGCGCGACGCGCAGAACCGCGAGCCGCACCTGCGCAGCGTGCGGCTGACGAGCGACTTCAGCCTGCCGAAGCTGTCGGCGATCGAGATCGGCAGCTACCTGTTCGCCCTCGTCGCGATGGTGCTCGTCATCGAACTCAAGCTGCTGGGCGGGCTGCTGGCCGGCATGCTGGTCTATCAGCTGATCCACACGATCGCCCCGGTGATCGAACGCCACACCACGAGCATGCGCGCGCGCTGGGTCGCCGTCGTGCTGCTGTCGATCGCGATCGTCGGCGGGCTCACGGGCCTCACGATCGGCATCATCGAGCACTTCGAGCACACGGTGCCGAACCTGCAGAGCCTCCTTGGCCAGCTGATGCAGATCGTCGAGCAGACGCGCGCCCGCACGCCGGCCTGGATCGCGAACCTGCTGCCGGTCGACGTCGAACAGATGAAGACCAAGGCGGCGCTGCTGATGCATTCGCACATGGACCAGCTCCAGCAAGGCGGCAAGAGCGTCGCGCGCGGCTTCGGCCACGTGGTGTTCGGGATGATCATCGGCGCGATGATCGCGATCGGCGTCGAGCACGGCAAGGTGCGCCGGCCGCTGTCGACCGCGCTCGTCACGCGCGTGTCGCGCTTCGCCGAATCGTTCCGCCGGATCGTGTTCGCGCAGATCAAGATCTCGGCGATCAACGCGACCTTTACCGGCATCTACCTGCTCGTCGCGCTGCCGATCTTCCACCAGCGGCTGCCGCTGTCGAAAACACTGGTGCTCGTCACGTTCATCGTCGGCCTGCTGCCGGTGATCGGCAACCTGATCTCGAACACGCTGATCGTCGCGGTGTCGCTGTCGGTCAGCATGGGCACCGCGATCGCGTCGCTCGCGTTCCTCGTCGTGATCCACAAGCTCGAATACTTCCTGAACGCAAAGATCATCGGCGGCCAGATCGAGTCGCGCGCGTGGGAGCTGCTGCTCGCGATGCTGATCATGGAAGCCGCGTTCGGGCTGCCGGGCGTGATCGCCGCGCCGATCTTCTATGCGTACATGAAGCGCGAGCTGTACATGCTGCGGCTGATCTGACGCGCCGTACCCGACGCAACCCGCTCCCCGCGCATCACGCGATAAAAAACGCCGCGCCCCGTCAAGGGCGCGGCGTTCTTGTTTGCGGCAACCGACGGCCTGCGCAGGCCGGCCGGCGCGCGTCACCGATCAGCCGATCAGCGGAACACGACGGTCTTCGTCCCGTTCAGCACGATCCGGTGCTCGACGTGCCACTTCACCGCACGCGCGAGCGTCACGCACTCGACGTCGCGGCCGATCGCGGTGAGCTGGTCGGGCGTCATGCTGTGGTCGACGCGCTCGACTTCCTGCTCGATGATCGGGCCTTCGTCGAGGTCGGTCGTCACGTAGTGCGCGGTCGCGCCGATCAGCTTCACGCCGCGGTCGAACGCCTGGTAGTACGGCTTCGCGCCCTTGAAGCTCGGCAGGAACGAATGGTGGATGTTGATCGCGCGGCCGGCGAGCTGCTGGCACATGTTCGGCGACAGGATCTGCATGTAGCGCGCGAGCACGACGAGATCGGCCTGGTGTTCGTCGATCACTTCCAGCACCCGCGCTTCCTGCGCGGCCTTCGCCGCATCGGACGAACCGCCGACGAGCGGGAAATGATGGAACGGGATGTTGTAGCTGGCGGCGAGCTGGTAGAACTCCTTGTGGTTCGACACGATCGCCGGAATCTCGATCGGCAGCTGGCCGGTGCGGTAGCGGAACAGCAGGTCGTTCAGGCAGTGGCCGATCTTCGACACCATGATCACGACGCGCGGCTTCACGGCCGCGTCGTGCATTTCCCAGCGCATCCCGAACTGCTCGGCGAGCGGCGCGAATTCCTCGCGCAGCGTGTCGAGCGCCGACGCGGCATCCGCGCCGTCGCCGTCCTGCACGAAGTGCACGCGCATGAAGAACTCGCCGGTGCGGCTGTCGCCGAACTGCGCCGAATCGAGGATGTTGTTGGCGCGCTCGAACAGGAAGCCCGAGACCGCGTGGACGATGCCATGCCGGTCGGGGCACGACAGTTTCAAGATAAAGCTGTGATCGGTCGACATGACCGCTACTCCCTTCGTTTCGGTATTCGTCAAATAGGCCGTTCGTCCGGCCTCACCCTGGGGCCCGAGCCCGGGCAGGCAGGCGGCGCCTTCAGGTGGCTCGCCAGGTGGCGCGTCAGGCGGCCGGCGCGAACAGCGCGTCGATGCCCGCGGCGTCCGCCGCCGATAGCCAGCGGTGGCGCAGCAGCGTGTCGAGCATCGCGAGGCTCGCATCCATCGTCGCGCGGCCTTCGCGCAGCCAGCCGATCACCTCGGGCACGCCGGCCAGCAGGTGCTCGGCCACTTCGCCGTCCTGGTTGTGCGGCGCGAAGTCGCGCGGCAGCGGCAGGTCGTACACGAAGATCAGTTCGGACTGCGTGCCTTCCGGCAGCGAACACAGTACCTGCACCGCGCGGCCCGCGATCGCGCGTGCCGCCAGTTCGGCCGGCATGCCGGCCTCTTCCCAGCATTCCTTCGTGAGCGTCTCGTGAACGCCCAGGCCCCAGCCGATGCCGCCCGCGACGACGTTGTCGAGCATGCCGGGGTCGGTGGCCTTGGTCGCGCTGCGGCGGCCGAGCCACATCTGCGGCGCGGCGGGCGAACCCGGCGCAGCCGCATATTCTACGATGCCGTTCAGGTGCACCGCATACGTCTGCGTGCCGAAGAAGCGCGACGCGGCGCGCTCGATGTACGCGAGCGGCGGATCGTCGAAGCGGTTGCGGATCGCATAGATCTCGTCGCGCCAGCCGGGAATCGCGCCTTCGGCCGCCAGCGCGCCGATCGCGCTCGCGAGCGCCATGCTGCGCGCGTCGACCGTGTCATAGCGCGCCGACAGCACGACGCGCGCGTCCGTCAGCTCGAACACGTCGGGCCAGCGCGCGAGCTTCGCGATGTCCTGGCGGCGCACCCAGCCCACGGCCACGCCGGCGATCTCGAAACGCAGGTGCGCGGCCGGATCGAAGCGGCGCGCGGCCGCAATGCACGGAAACGTCATCGGGCTCAGTCCTTCAGCGCAACGCGGATGCCGATCGCGATGAAGGTCGCGCCGGCGATCCGGTCGAGCCACACACCGGCCTTCGGGCGGCGCTTCAGCCATGTGCCGATCGCGCCCGCGCCGATGCCGAACAGCGAGAAGATCGCGGCCGTCTGCAGCATGAACAGCGCGCCGAGCTCGAACATCTGCAGCGTCACGCCCTGCACGCCGTGCGGATCGACGAACTGCGGCAGGAACACGACGAAGAACAACGTGACCTTCGGGTTCATCAGGTTGCCGATCACGCTCTGCCGGAAGATCGCGCCAAGCGGCTGCGGCGGGCGCTCGTGCGCGTTCGCGAGGCCCTGGCTGCGCAGCGCCTTGATGCCGATCCACACGAGGTACGCGGCGCCCGCGAGCTTCAGCGTCTGGAACGCGACCGGCGACGAGCGCAGCACCGCCGCGACGCCGAGCGCCGCGAGCGTCGTATGGAACAGGATTCCGGCCGTGAAGCCGAGCGCGGCGACGAAGCCGGCCGCGCGGCCCTGCGAGATGCCGCGCGCGAGCACCTGCAGGTTGTCGGGACCCGGCGCGAACGTGATCGCGATCGATGTGGCGAGAAACAGCATGAAGTTGGGCATCGTGACCTCGCGGCGTGGGCCGGCTCCGGTGGTTCAGTGGCCGGCGAATTCGGTGACGGTATAGACGGGCAGCCCCGCGTTGCGCAGCAGCGTCGAGCCGCCGAGATCGGGCAGGTCGATGATCGCCGCGCCTTCGACGACGACCGCGCCGAGCCGCTGCAGCAGGTTGCGCCCCGCCATCATCGTGCCGCCGGTCGCGATCAGGTCGTCCATGATGATCACGCGGTCGCCGGGGCGGCACGCGTCTTCGTGGATCTCGACGGTCGCGCTGCCGTATTCGAGGTCGTACGATTCCGAGCGCGTCTTGTACGGCAGCTTGCCGACCTTGCGGATCGGCACGAAGCCGACGCTCAGCTCGTACGCGACGATCGGCGCGATGATGAAGCCGCGCGCGTCGAGCCCCGCGACGTAGTCGAGCTTCGCATCGACATAGCGTTCGACGAACAGGTCGACGAGGATGCGCAGCGCCTTCGGGCTCTGCAGCAGCGTCGTGATGTCGCGGAACTGTACGCCCGGCTGCGGCCAGTCGGGCACGGTGCGGATCTGGCTGTGGATGAAGGCGACCGGATCGAGCGGTGCGCCCGGCGACGAATGCGGCATGAAACTCTCCGAAAAAAACGGTGCGCGAAGATCGGGCACCGTTTCGAACAAATACGGGTCAGGTTATCGAAGCGCCACTCAGGCGAGCGCGGCCGGCGGCTCGCGCCGATGCCGCGACAGCCGTTCCTCCGCGAGCGCGAGCGCTTCGGGCAGCCCGCGCAGCACGACGATGTCGCTCGCGCGCAGCTTGGTCTGCGGGTCGGGTTCGACGCCGCGGATGCCGTGCCGGCGGATCGCCGTGACTTCCAGCCCGAGCGCATACAGCCCGAGTTCCTCCAGCGAGCGCCCGACCGCATCCGCGCGCGCGTCGACCGGCACCGATTGTAGCCGCACCTGCTCGTGATCGTCGTCGTCCGTGTCGTCGGCGCCGCGGAAATAGCCGCGCAGCAGGCTGTAGCGCTCGTCGCGCATCTCCTCGACGCGCCGCACGACCTTGCGCATCGGCACGCCGACCAGCACCAGCGTGTGCGACGCGAGCATCAGGCTGCCCTCGACGATCTCCGGAATCACCTCGGTCGCGCCGGCCGCGAGCAGCTTCTCGAGATCGGCATCGTCGACCGTGCGCACGATCGCCGGCAGCGTCGGCTCCAGCTCGTGCACGTGGTGCAGCACGCGCAGCGCCGACGGCGTGTTCGCATACGTGATCGCGACGGCCGCCGCACGATGGATACCGGCCGCGAGCAGCGACTCGCGGCGCGCCGCGTCGCCGAACACGACCGATTCGCCGGCCGTCGCGGCCGCGCTCACGCGATCGGGGTCGAGGTCGAGCGCGACGTACGAAATGCCTTCCTGCTCGAGCATGCGCGCGAGGTTCTGCCCGGCGCGGCCGTAGCCGCAGATGATCACGTGGCCGCGCTGCTTGAGGCTTTGCGTCGCGATCCGCGTCATCTGCAGCGACTGCTGCATCCATTCCGTCGACGACAGCCGCATCACGATCCGGTCGGCGTTCTGGATCAGGAACGGCGCGGCGAGCATCGACAGCAGCATCGACGCGAGGATCGCCTGCAGCAGCGTCGAATCGACGAGATGCCGGTCGAGGATCAGGTTCAGCAGCACGAAGCCGAATTCGCCGGCCTGCGCGAGGCCGATGCCGGTGCGCATCGCGACGCCCGGCGTCGCGCCGAACAGCCGCGCGAGCCCCGCGATCATCGTCCCCTTGAACAGGATCTGCCCGACGAAGAAGCCGAGCACCAGCAACGGATGCTCCCAGATCACGCGCGGATCGAGCAGCATCCCGGTCGTCACGAAGAACAGGCCGAGCAGCACGTCGCGGAACGGCTTGATGTCCTCTTCCACCTGATGCCGGAACGGCGTCTCGGAGATCAGCATCCCCGCGATGAACGCGCCGAGCGCGAGCGACAGGCCGAAGCGGTCGGTGATGAACGCGGCGCCGAGCGTGACGAGCAGCAGGTTCAGCACGAACAGTTCCTGCGAGCGGCGCCGCGCGACGACGTTGAGCCAGCGCGTCATGAAACGCTGGCCGACGATCAGCAGCAGCGCCAGCGCGATCACGATCTTGACGGCCGCGAACCCGAGCGTGAGCGCGAGATCCTTCGACGACTCGGCGCCGAACGCGGCGATCACGATCAGCAGCGGCACCACCGCGAGATCCTGGAACAGCAGCACGCCGAAGATGTTGCGGCCGTGCGCGGTCTCGATCTCGAGCCGCTCGGCGAGCATCTTCGACACGATCGCCGTCGACGACATCGCGAGCGCGCCGCCGAGCGCGACGCTGCCCTGCCACGTGATGTGCACCCAGCGCTCGAACAGCGCGCCGAGCACGACCGCGAGCGCGAGGGTCGCGACCACCTGCAGCAGCCCGAGCCCGAACACGAGCCGCTGCATCGCACGCAGCTTCGCGAGCGAGAATTCGAGGCCGATCGAGAACATCAGGAACACCACGCCGAATTCCGCGAGATGCTCGGCCCGTTCGAGGTCCGCGGCGATGCCGAACGCGTGCGGGCCGACCAGGATGCCGACGGTCAGGTAGCCGAGCATCGGCGGCAGGTTCAGCGAGCGAAATACGACGACGCCCACTACCGAGGCCAGCAGCAGCAGCAGGGTCATTTCGAGCGGGGAAATCACGGGCGAAGCGTCCTCGTTCGTCGGGGCCACGGCAAGGCGGGCGGGGGTGGTGGCGGTAGGCAAGCGGCATCGGACGAGTCCGAAGGCGCGGCGCGGCGAACAAACGCCTTTGCTATACTCCGCGCATGATAGCGAAAATCAATGATGATCGGGCGCTCGCGCTCGCCCGCGACGTGCTCGACATCGAGGCGGACGCCGTGCGCGCGCTGCGCGACCAGCTCGACGGCGACTTCGTTCAGGCCGTCGCGCTGCTGCTCGGCTGCCGCGGCCGCGTCGTGGTATCCGGCATCGGCAAATCGGGGCATATCGCCCGCAAGATCGCGGCCACGCTCGCCAGCACCGGCACGCCGGCCTTCTTCGTCCATCCGGCCGAGGCCAGCCACGGCGACCTCGGCATGGTCACGTCGGACGACGTCTTCATCGGCATCTCCTATTCCGGCGAGTCGGAAGAACTCGTCGCGATCCTGCCGCTCGTGAAGCGGATCGGCGCGAAGCTGATCGCGATCACGGGCCGTGCGGAATCGAGCCTCGGCACGCTCGCCGACGTGAACCTGAACGCCGCGGTGTCGAAGGAAGCCTGCCCGCTGAACCTCGCCCCCACCGCGAGCACGACCGCCGCGCTCGCGCTCGGCGACGCGCTCGCCGTCGCGGTGCTCGACGCGCGCGGCTTCGGTTCCGAGGATTTCGCGCGCTCGCATCCGGGCGGCGCGCTCGGCCGGCGCCTGCTCACCCACGTGCGCGACGTGATGCGCTCGGGCGACGACGTGCCGCGCGTCGGGCTCGACGCGACGCTGTCGGACGCCCTGTTCCAGATCACCGCGAAGCGGCTGGGCATGACCGCCGTGGTCGGGCCCGACGGCCGCGTGGCCGGCATCTTCACCGACGGCGACCTGCGCCGCGTGCTCGCGCGCGACGGCGATTTCCGAACGCTGCCGATCGTCGACGTGATGACGCGCGAGCCGCGCACGATCGGCCCCGACCATCTCGCGGTCGAGGCCGTGGAACTGATGGAGCGCCACCGGATCAACCAGATGCTGGTGGTCGATGCCGACGGCGCGCTGATCGGCGCGCTGAACATGCACGACCTGTTTTCGAAGAAGGTGATCTGATGAGCGCAGCGCTGACTGCGGCCGAACGCGCGAGCCGCGTGAAGCTGATGATTTTCGACGTCGACGGCGTGCTGACCGACGGCGGGCTGCTGTTTACCGCGGCCGGCGACGCGATGAAGTCGTTCAATTCGCTCGACGGCCACGGCGTGAAGCTGCTCGGCGAAGCCGGCATCGCGACCGCGATCATCACCGGCCGCCGCTCGGAAATCGTCGCGGCACGCGCGAAGGAAATGAAGATCGCGCACCTGTTCCAGGGCGTCGAGAACAAGCTCGCCGTGTTCGCCGACCTGATCGCATCGCTCGGCATCACCGCCGACGCCTGCGGCTACATGGGCGACGACTGGCCCGACCTGCCGGTGATGCTGCGCTGCGGCTTCGCGACGGCACCGGCCAACGCGCACCCCGAGGTGATCGCGCGTGCGCACTGGGTGGCCGAGGCCCGCGGGGGCCACGGCGCGGTGCGCGAGGTCTGCGACGCGATCCTGCGCGCGCAGCGCCGCTACGACGCGCTGCTCGCGGCTGCCTGCGGAGCCTGACGGATGAACACGCATTTCCGCTGGACCCAGCTGCTGCCGCTCGTCGCGGTCGCCGCGCTCGCGGGCATCACGTGGTGGCTGCTGCAGGCGACGCTGCCGCCGCCCGGCGAGGGTGCCGTGCGGCCGAAGCGCCACACGCCCGATTATTTCGCGGACAACTTCTCGGTCACCGAGCTCGACCAGTCGGGCTCGACCCAGTACCGGCTGACGGCCGCGAAGCTGATCCATTACGAAGACACCGACAACAGCGACCTGACCGATCCGGCCATGCGCGCGTTCCAGCCCGGCAAGCCGGTCGTGACGACCACCGCGAAGCGCGGCACCGTCAACGGCGACGTGTCGATCGTCGACTTGTACGACGATGCGCGCATCCTGCGCGTGGCCGGCGGCGGCGATCCGCAGATGCAGGCCGATTCCCAGCATTTCCGGATCTTCGTCAATGACGATGTGATCCAGACCGAAAAGCCGGTTAAACTTCAGCGCGGCCTGTCGCTCGTCAACGCGACCGACGGCATGAAGTACAACAACGTCACCCGGGTCATCGAGCTTTACGGCAACGTGCGCGGCACGATCGCCGCGGCGGACACGTCCGGCGGCTCGAAAGGTCAATCCAGGTGACGCATCCCTCACGTGACTGCATGAACGAACCGTTCCCTCGACAGAATTCCGGCGGCGCTGCGCGCGCCGTCCGCGCCGCGCTCGCCGCGACGCTCGTGGCGCTCCCGCTCGTCGGGCTGGCGCCGCTCGCCCATGCCGAGAAGGCCGACCAGAACAAGCCGATCAACGTCGAGGCGGACAACCTGACCTATGACGACCTGAAGCAGGTGACGGTCGCGACCGGCAACGTCGTGATCACGAAGGGCACGATCATCATCAAGGGCGACCGCGTCGAAGTGCGCCAGGATCCGGAAGGCTATCAGTACGCGACGTCGTTCGGCAGCGGCAAGAAGCACGCGACGTTCCGCCAGAAGCGCGAAGGCCTCGACGAATACATCGACGGCGACGCCGAGCGCATCGACTACGACGGCAAGCAGGACCTGACGACGCTGACGACCGCCGCGACCGTGCGCCGCCTGCAGGGCACGTCGACGATCGCCGACACCGTGCACGGCAGCGTGATCACGTACGACGGCCAGCGCGACTTCTACACCGCGAAGGGCGGCAAGGACGTCGCGGCGCCGGGCAACCCGAACGGCCGCGTGCGCGCGATGCTGTCGCCGAAGAACGGCGGCCCCGGGCAGCTGAACGGCGCGCCGGCGAAGCTGTCGCCGTCGACCACGATCCAGGGAGCGCCGGCCCAATGAACGCGCTTCCGAACCGCCAGCCGGCCGGCACGACGAGCTCGCTCGTCGTGCGCAACCTGAAGAAACGCTACGGCTCGCGCACCGTCGTCAAGGACGTGTCGCTCGACGTGAAGAGCGGCGAGGTCGTCGGCCTGCTCGGCCCGAACGGCGCCGGCAAGACGACGTCGTTCTACATGATCGTCGGCCTCGTGCCGACGGATGCCGGCGAAATCTCGCTGAACGGCAGCTCGATCAGCCTGCTGCCGATCCACAAGCGCGCGTCGCTCGGCCTGTCGTACCTGCCGCAGGAAGCGTCGGTGTTCCGCAAGCTGACCGTCGAGGAAAACATCCGCGCGGTGCTCGAGCTGCAGCACGGCGAAGACGGCAAGCGCCTGTCGAAGGACGCGATCGCGTCGCGCACCGAGGCGCTGCTCGACGAACTGCAGATCGGCCACCTGCGCGAGAACCCGGCGCTGTCGCTGTCGGGCGGCGAACGCCGTCGCGTCGAGATCGCGCGCGCGCTCGCGACCAATCCGAACTTCATCCTGCTCGACGAGCCGTTCGCCGGCGTCGACCCGATCGCGGTGCTCGAGATCCAGAAGATCGTCAAGTTCCTGAAGCAGCGCAACATCGGCGTGTTGATTACCGATCACAACGTCCGCGAAACGCTCGGCATCTGCGACCACGCTTACATCATCAGCGACGGTTCGGTGCTCGCCGCCGGCGCGCCGAGCGAAATCATCGAAAACGAAAGCGTGCGCCGCGTGTACCTCGGCGAACACTTCCGCATGTAAATCCCCCGTGGCTGGCCGCCCCCGCCCGGCATCGCCGCGCGGGGCGCGCCCGCGTGTCCTGCGGCCCCGCCGCGGCCGGGCGCCGCGCCGCGCGTAATCGCGGATGGCTCAAGGCGCCTGGGTCGTGGCAAACTGCCGGTATGACTCCCTCTCTGCCATGAAAGCCAGCCTTCAACTCCGCCTGTCGCAACACCTGGCGCTGACACCGCAACTGCAGCAGTCGATCCGGCTCCTGCAGCTGTCGACGCTCGAACTGCAGCAGGAAGTCGCGATGGCCGTCGCGCAGAATCCGCTGCTCGAGAACGATGACGAATGGATCGCGAGCCCGCTGCGCGTCGCGGCGGACGGATCGCTGATCGCGCAGACGCCGCCCGGACAGAACACCGAACCGGGCATCACGAACGGCAGCAGCCAGTCGAGCGAACGCGCCGAGCGCGACGAGCCGGCCGGCGCCGACGAATACGACGGCTACGCATCGGGCGACGCCGGCGACGGCCCGCAGTGGAATCTCGACGAGTTCGGCCGCTCGAGCGGCGCCTCGGACGATGACGACCTCCCGCCGCTGCAGGTGCAGGAAGCCGCGACGTCGCTGCGCGACCACCTGTCCGCGCAATTGCGCGTCACGCAGGCCGGGCCGCGCGACCGCGCGCTCGTGATGTTCCTGATCGAATCGCTCGACGACGACGGCTACCTGACCGCCACGCTCGACGAAGTGCTCGCCGACCTGCCGCCCGAACTGGAAATCGACTGCGACGAACTGAATGCGGCGCTCGCGCTGCTGCACAGTTTCGATCCGGCCGGGGTCGGGGCCCGCTCGGCGTCCGAATGCCTGAAGCTGCAGTTGCTGCGCCTCGATCCGTCCCCCACCCGCACGCTCGCGCTGGAGATCGTGTCGCAGCACCTCGAACTGCTCGCCGCGCGCGACTTCACGCGGCTGCGCAAGCAGCTGAAGGCGACCGACGACGCGCTGCGCGACGCGCACGCGCTGATCCGCTCGCTGGAGCCGTTCCCCGGTGCTGCCTACGGCAAGGCCGAGGCCGACTACGTCGTGCCCGACATCATCGTGAAGAAGGCCGGCCAGGGCTGGCTCGCGGAACTCAATCCGGAAGTGATGCCGCGCCTGCGGATCAACAACCTGTACGCGAACATCCTGCGCAACAGCCGCGGCGACCCGTCGGCCGGATCGTTGAAACAACAGCTCCAGGAAGCACGCTGGCTGATCAAGAACATCCAGCAGCGATTCGACACGATCCTGCGTGTCGCGCAGGCTATTGTCGAACGTCAGAAGAACTTCTTTGCGCATGGCGAAATTGCCATGCGCCCCTTGGTTTTGCGGGAAATAGCTGATACGCTGGGCCTACACGAGTCGACTGTCAGCCGTGTGACAACCGGGAAGTACATGCTGACCCCGTTCGGGACGCTGGAATTTAAGTACTTCTTCGGATCACACGTTTCGACCGACACCGGAGGCGCCGCATCGTCGACCGCCATCCGAGCCCTGATCAAGCAACTGATAGGAGCTGAAGACCCAAAATCGCCACTTTCGGACAGCCGCATTGCCGAGCTGCTGGCAGAACAGGGATTCGTGGTTGCGCGCCGCACGGTTGCCAAGTACCGCGAAGCCCTCAAGATCCCGGCAGTGAATCTGCGCAAGTCTCTTTAAGCCTGCTGCCTGCCCGGCGGCAGGCGTGTTCCGGCCACCGCGCACTCGGGGAACAGGCCGGGCGACTTGTCCGCGAATTTGCCGCGCCATGCGGCAGGGGCAAGTCGACCGGAGCGCCGCCTCGATGCGGCCGCGTGGTCACTCGCTTGGAGAAGCACTATGAACCTGAAGATCAGTGGACATCATCTCGAAGTCACGCCTGCAATTCGCGAATACGTGATCACCAAGCTGGACCGGGTGCTACGGCATAGCGATCAGGTGATCGATGGCACTGTGATCCTCTCGGTCGACAATCACAAGGAAAAGGACAAGCAGCAGCGCGCGGAAATCAACCTGCATCTGAAGGGCAAGGACATCTTCGTCGAAAGCGCAAACGGCAACCTGTACGCTGCGATCGATCTGCTGATCGACAAGCTGGATCGCCAGGTCGTCAAGCACATGGAGCGTCTGCAGACCCATGCGCACGACCCGATCAAGCTGCAGCCGTCGATCGACCAGATCGAACTGCCGCCGCAATAACGTTCACCGCAACACACACGCCGCCCGGTTCGCCGGGCGTTTTTTTTGCGTCCACGCGGCAGTGGTGCGACCGGTCCGTCCATGCCGCGCCACGCACGCGGCTGTGCTCTATAATGTTCCGGTTATCGCCGGGGGGCGTTGGGTGCGGTAGCTGTCGTGCAGGTTTCCGATGCCGAACGCCTTGATATCGCCGAACATGGAAAATCAGTCTGCCGCCGCAAGGAGACCCCAGGCCGCCCAATCGCCTGCCAACATGAATCGCCTAGCCAAAATCCTGCCCATAGAGAACGTCGTCATCGACCTCTCCGTCACCAGCAAGAAACGCGTCTTCGAACAAGCCGGGCTGATGTTCGAGAATCAGAACGGCATCGCCCGCAGCACCGTCACGGACAACCTGTTCGCGCGCGAGCGCCTCGGCTCGACCGGGCTCGGCGAAGGCGTCGCGATTCCGCACGGGCGCATCAAGGGGCTCAAGCATCCGCTCGCCGCCTTCGTGCGGCTCGCCGACGCGATCCCGTTCGAAGCGCCCGACGGCCAGCCGGTCGGTCTCCTGATTTTCCTGCTCGTCCCCGAGCAAGCCACCCAGCAGCACCTCGAGATCCTGTCGGAAATCGCGCAACTGCTGTCCGATCGCGACGCGCGAGAGCGTCTGCACAACGAAACGGATCTCGCCGAGTTGCATCGCCTGCTCACTCAGTGGCAACCTTGAGTTGATCCGGGCGGATTATTTTCCCGAACGAGGCGGCACACGCCGCCGACCAGGGCCGCCCGGCGCCGGTCCGGCATGGCGACGCCCGTCGCCGCGCGCATGCACCGGCTCATTGGAGTGACGAGAGTCATGGATACGTCCAGCATCAACGCCCAGAGCATCTTCGACGACAACGCGGCCACGCTGAAGCTGAGCTGGCTGACGGGGCATGAAGGCTGGGAGCGCGGTTTTTCGGCCGACACCGTCGGCAACGCCACGTCGAGCGCCGACCTCGTCGGCCACCTGAACCTGATCCACCCGAACCGGATCCAGGTGCTCGGCGAAGCCGAAATCGACTACTACCAGCGGCAGACCGACGAAGACCGTTCGCGCCACATGGCCGAGCTGATCGCGCTCGAACCGCCGTTCCTCGTCGTCGCCGGCGGCGCCGCCGCGCCGCCCGAGCTCGTGCTGCGCTGCACGCGCTCGTCCACGCCGCTGTTCACGACGCCGATGTCGGCCGCCGCCGTGATCGACAGCCTGCGGCTCTACATGTCGCGCATCCTCGCGCCGCGCGCGACACTGCACGGCGTGTTCCTCGACATCCTCGGAATGGGCGTGCTGCTCACCGGCGACTCCGGGCTCGGCAAGAGCGAACTCGGCCTCGAACTCATCAGCCGCGGCCACGGCCTCGTCGCCGACGACGCCGTCGACTTCGTCCGACTTGGCCCCGATTTCGTCGAAGGCCGCTGCCCGCCGCTGCTGCAGAACCTGCTCGAAGTGCGCGGCCTCGGCCTGCTCGACATCAAGACGATCTTCGGCGAAACCGCGGTGCGCCGGAAAATGAAGCTGAAGCTGATCGTCCAGCTCGTGCGCCGCCCGGACGGCGAATTCCAGCGGCTGCCGCTGGAAAGCCAGACGGTCGACGTGCTCGGTTTGCCGATCAGCAAGGTCACGATCCAGGTCGCGGCCGGCCGCAACCTCGCGGTGCTGGTCGAGGCGGCCGTGCGGAACACGATCCTGCAGTTGCGCGGCATCGACACGTTGCGCGATTTCATGGATCGGCAACGACTCGCGATGCAGGATCCCGACAGCCAGTTCCCCGGCAAGCTCGTGTAACCGCCCCGCGCCGGCCTCGCAGCGCCGACGCGTCGAGCCGGTGCTATGATGAAACGTCAGGATTCTCTGCTTCCCATGCGCATCGTCCTCATCACCGGCATCTCCGGCTCAGGCAAGTCCGTCGCGCTGAACGCGCTCGAAGACGCAGGCTACTACTGCGTCGACAACCTGCCGCCGCACGTGCTCCCCGAACTCGCCCGCTACCTGGCCGACGGCGGCCAGCACCGGCTCGCGGTCGCGATCGATGCGCGTTCGAGCGCATCGCTGGACGAAATGCCCGGCCTGATCCGCTCGCTGTCGCTCGAGCACGATGTCCGCGTGCTGTTCCTCAACGCAAGCACGCAGGCGCTGATCCAGCGCTTCTCCGAAACGCGCCGGCGCCACCCGCTGTCCGGCTCGCCGTCGCACGACGCGAACGTCGGGCTGCTGTCGTCGCTCGAGGAAGCGATCGAGCGCGAACGCGAGCTGGTCGCGCCGCTCGCCGAATTCGGCCACCAGATCGATACGAGCACGCTGCGCGCGAACGTGCTGCGCACGTGGGTCAAGCGCTTCATCGAGCAGAAGAACAACGACCTGATGGTGATGTTCGAGTCATTCGGCTTCAAGCGCGGCGTGCCGCTCGATGCCGACCTGATGTTCGACGTGCGCGCGCTGCCCAACCCGTACTACGACCATGAGCTGCGCCCGCTCACCGGGCTGGACCAGCCGGTCATCGCCTTTCTCGACGCACTGCCGATCGTCCACCAGATGATCGACGACATCCATGCGTTCCTGATGAAATGGCTGCCGCACTTTCGTGAAGACAACCGCAGCTACCTGACCGTCGCCATCGGCTGCACGGGCGGTCAGCATCGCTCGGTGTTCATCGCGGAAACGCTCGCCGCGCGCCTCGTGCACGATGCGAACGTGATCGTGCGGCATCGTGACGCGCCGGTGGATGTCGACGCGTCGTCGCGGCTCGTCACCGAGGTCGAACGACCTTAGCGACACCGCCCTCTCGCCGGCGCGCCATGTCCACTCTATCGACCACCCTGATCGACCTGCCGCTGTTTCCGCTGCATACGGTGCTGTTCCCCGGTGGCTTGCTGCCGCTCAAGGTATTCGAGGCGCGCTATCTCGACATGTCGCGCGCGTGCCTGCGCGACGACGCACCGTTCGGCGTGTGCCTCCTGAAGAGCGGGCCCGAAGTCGCGCAGGACGGCGCCGTGTCGGTGCCCGAGACGATCGGCTGCATGGCACGCATCACCGAGTGCGACACCGGCGAATTCGGGATGCTGTACCTGCAGGCGGTCGGCACGCAGCGATTCGAGTTGCTGTCGTATCGCGTCGAAAGCAACGGGCTGCTGGTCGGGATCGCGGAGCCGCTGCCCGACGACATCCCGCTCGAAGGCGAACAGGCGCTCGCACAATTCGGCTCGTGCGCCGAGGTGCTCGAGCGCATCATCGAAGCGCTGAAGAAGTCCGAACCGGACAAGATGCCGTTCGGCGAACCGTTCCGCCTCGACGACCCGAGCTGGGTGTCGAACCGCCTCGCGGAACTGCTGCCGCTCGACCTGCGCGCACGGCAGAAGCTGATGGAGTTTCCGGATGTCGGCGCGCGGATCGACGCCGTGCACCACGTGCTCGACCGGCACGGCTGGCTGTAAGGCGCGGCCGGCCAGCCGCGTCGCACCGGCGTCGCCGGGCGGATCATCCTGCGGGCGAGCCGACCGCATCGGCCCGGCACTTCCGTAGGCACGCCCCGCGCCCCTTCCCCTTCGTTACAGCAGCGGCCCGCTCAGCGCATCGAGCAGCTTGCGCACGGGCGCCGGCACGCCGTACGCATCGAGCCCGGCGAGCGGCACCCACGCCGTCTCAGCATCCTGTGCGTGCGCGAGCGGCAGCCCGCCGCTGGTCATGTCGCTCAGCCGCGGCTCGATCTCGAGCCGGAAATGCGTGAACGTGTGCGTGAACGGCGCGAGCGGCACCGGGCCGCCGCCGCCGAAGCCACGTGCGAGTTCCGCGAGCGCCGCATCGCCGTCCGCCTGCGGAAGGCACCACAGGCCGCCCCAGATGCCGGCCGGCGGACGCCGTTCGAGCAGCACGGCGTCGCCGTCGCGCAGCACGAGCATCCAGGTCTTGCGCGTCGGCACGGCCTTCTTCGGCCGCGCGGCCGGCAGTTCGCGCTGGCGGCCCGTCGATTGCGCAACGCAGTCGCCCGCGAACGGGCAGCGCGCGCAATCCGGCTTGCCGCGCACGCACAGCGTCGCGCCGAGATCCATCAGCCCCTGCGTATAGGCACTCACGTCGGCCGCGTTCGCGGCATCCGGCAGCAGCGATTCGGCCAGCGCCCACATGTCGTTCTCGACGCGCTTCTCGCCCGGAAAGCCCTCGACGCCGAACACGCGCGCCAGCACGCGCTTCACGTTGCCGTCGAGGATCGTCGCGCGTGCACCATATGCGAACGACGCGATCGCCGCGGCTGTCGAACGGCCGATGCCGGGCAGTTCAGCGAGCGCTTCCGGCGTCGACGGGAATACGCCGCCATGCTCGGCGACGACGACCTGCGCGCAGCGGTGCAGATTGCGCGCGCGCGAGTAGTAGCCGAGCCCGGCCCACAGCGCCATCACGTCGTCGGACGGCGCGGCCGCGAGCGCGGCGACGTCGGGAAAACGCTCGAGAAAGCGCGTGTAATACGGGACGACGGTCGAGACCTGCGTCTGCTGCAGCATGATTTCCGACAGCCAGATCCAGTAGGGATCGCGGGTGTTCTGCCACGGCAGGTCGTGGCGGCCGTGCTCGCGCTGCCAGGCGATCAGGCGCGTGGCGAACGTGCGATGCAGCGGCGTGACTGGGAACGGAGCGGGGGCGATGCGGGGCGGCTTCAAGTGTTCGAATCTTCGGAAAAAGGTTGCAACGCGGGGCTCAACGCTGGCAGGTCGGGCAGTAATAGGTCGAACGCTGACCCTGCACGATCTGGCGGATCGGCGTGCCGCAGACGCGGCAAGGCAGCCCCGCACGGTCGTAGACGAAGCAGTCGAGCTGGAAATAGCCGCTTTCGCCGTTGCTGCCGACGAAATCGCGCAGCGTACTGCCGCCGCGCTCGATCGCGTCGGCGAGCGTCGCGCGCACCGCGTCGGCCAGCCGCTCATAGCGCGGCAGCGACACCTTGCCGGCGGCGGTCGTCGGCCGGATGCCCGCGCGAAACAGGCTCTCCGACGCATAGATGTTGCCGACGCCGACGACCATGTCGCCCGCGAGCAGCGCCTGCTTGACCGACACCGTGCGGCCGCGCGTGCGTGCGTGCAGCAGCGCGCCGGTGAACGCCGGCGAGAACGGCTCGACGCCGAGGCTCGCGAGCAGCGGATGCGCATGCACGTCGCCGGCTTCGCGCGGGTGCCATAGCACGGCGCCGAAACGGCGCGGATCGCGGAACCGCAGCACGAATTCGTCGAAGATCCAGTCGATGTGGTCGTGTTTCGCGGCCACCGGCACGCCGGCCGCGGGCAGCACACGCAGCGTGCCCGTCATCCCGAGATGGACGATGAACCAGCCTGCGTCGACCTCGAACAGCAGATACTTGCCGCGACGCTCGACGGCGAGCACCTCGCGCGCGCGCAACTGCTCGGCGAGCCCCGCCGGCACGGGCCAGCGCAGCATCGCGGTACGGACGTCGACACGCTCGACGCGGCGGCCCGCGACAAAGGGCTCGATGCCCCGGCGCGTGACTTCGACTTCTGGCAACTCTGGCATGTTCTACGGGTCCGAAACTGGATTCACGATCGTGCGTGTATTGTAGCGAGCGCGTTACAATCGGTTGAAACATCGAACGGATTTCCATGACCCTGCCCTCGAAGCTGCTTCTGAAGCGCCCCGCCGCCGAGCGCGGCGTGCGTGCCTTCCCGGTCCGCCGTGCGCTCGGCGCCGCGCTGTTCGCCGCCTGGACCCTCACCGCCTTCCCGGCTCACGCGCAGGATCCGGCATCGGACGACGCGGAGCCGCAGGGCGCGTTCGAGCACGTGATGCCGGACGAGCAGAAGAATCTCCCGGGCGTCCCGCTGACGAGCCAGATCGTCTACCAGGTACTGGCCGCCGAAGTCGCGCTTCAGCGCAACCAGCCGGCGCCGGCCTACCAGACCTACCTCGCGCTCGCCCGCGACACGCGCGATCCGCGCATGGCGCAGCGTGCGACCGAGATCGCGCTCGGCGCGCAAAGCCCGGCCGACGCGCTGTCCGCCGCCAATCTCTGGCGCCAGTACGCACCGGATTCGAACCGCGCATCGCAAGTCGACGCCGCGCTGCTGGTGCTCGCCGGCAAGCCGGCCGACGCGCAGCCGATGCTCGCGCGCGAACTGGCCCGCGCGACCGGCGAAACGCGCGGCCCCGCGATCCTCGCGCTGCAGGCGCTGCTGGTGCGCGGCGCGGACCGCGTCGGCGGCCTCGCGGTGCTGAAGGACATGCTGAAGAACGACATGAACCGTCCCGAGGCGCAGCTCGCGATCGCGCGGCAGCAGCTCGCGGTCGACGACAAGGAAGGCGCCGCGCAGTCGCTGAAGCAGGCGCTGCAGATCCGCCCCGACTATCTGCCGGCGGCGCTGATGCTGTCGCAGATGGGGCCTGCCGAGCGCGCGGCCGGCATCACGTCGTTCGAGAAATATGTTCAGCAGAATCCGAAGTCGCGCGATGCGCGCCTCGCACTGTCGCAGCTCTACCTCGCCGACGACCGCCTCGACGACGCGCAGAAGCAGTTCGAGACGATGCGCAAGCTCGACGCGAAGGACCCGACGCCGCTGATGGCGCTCGCGCTGATCAAGATCCAGCAGAAGAAACTCGACGACGCGAACGCGTACCTGAAGCAGTACGTGCAGCTCGGCAACAAGCAGCCGAACCTCGACGTCGGCCAGGGCTACATCTACCTCGCGCAGATCTCGATCGAACAGGGCAATGACGCGCAGGCGTCGCAATGGCTCGACAAGGTCGACCAGACGAGCCAGCACTACCTGCCCGCGCAGATCACGCGCGCGCAGCTCCTGCAGAAACAGGGCAAGACCGACGAGGCCCGCAAGGTGCTCGACGACCTGCCGATCAGCGATCCGCGCGATGCGGCCGTGGTCGCACGCACCGACGCGTCGATCCTGTTTACCGCGAAGCGCTATCCGGAAGCCGAGGCGCGACTCGCGCAGGCGGTCCAGGACTTCCCGGACGATCCCGACCTGCGCTACGACTACGCGATGGCAGCCGAGAAGACGGGCCACTACGCGGCAATGGAAAAGCAGTTGCGCGAGCTGATGCGCACGCAGCCCGACAACCCGCAGGCGTACAACGCGCTCGGCTATTCGCTGGCCGATCGCAACCAGCGCCTGCCCGAAGCCAGCAAGCTGATCGACAAGGCGCTGTCGCTCGCGCCGAACGACGCGTACATCATGGACAGCCTCGGCTGGGTGAAGTACCGGATGGGCGACGCGGCCGGCGCGGCGAAGGTGCTGCGGCGCGCGTACGAGCTGCAGCCGAACGCCGAAATCGGCGCGCACCTCGGCGAAGTGCTGTGGAAGAGCGGCGCGCAGGACGACGCGCGCACCGCGTGGCGTGCCGCGCAGAAGCTCGAGCCCGACAACGACACGCTCGTGCAGACGCTCAAGCGCCTGCAGATCAACGGCCTCTGATGCGAATGTTCCCGATGCTTTCCCTGTCTTCCCGCGCGCTGCGCACGCTGGCCGCGGCCGGCGCCGCGCTTGCGCTCGCCGGCTGCGCGAGCACGCCGCCGTCGGCGAATGCGCCGGCGGGCGCGGTGCTGCAGACGGCCGCGACGCACGCGTACCACGGCCGTTTCGCGGTGCAGTACAACGATCGCCTCGGCCGACCGCAGAACGTGTACGGCAACTTCGACTGGCAGGAGTACGGCGACGACGTGTCGCTGGAGCTGCGCAGCCCGCTCGGCCAGACGCTCGCGGTCGTGAAATCGACACCGCAGGCCGCGTCGCTCGAACTGCCGAACCGTCAGCCGCAATACGCGACGGACGTCGGCGAGCTGATGCAGAACACGCTCGGCTTCTCGCTGCCGCTGGCGGGCCTGCGCTACTGGCTGCTGCCGACGCCCGCGCCCGCGACGCCCGCGCAGACGGTGCGCGACCCGGCCGACACGACGCACGTCAAGCAGATCCGCCAGGACGGCTGGACGATCGACTATCTCGCCTACGCGGACGCACCGGCCACGGGCGTCAAACGCGTCAACCTCGTGCGCGCGACGCCGCCGCTCGACATCAAGCTCGTGCTCGACCAGTAAGCACGTGAACCTAGCCCCGACATACGCATGACCGATTCGATCCGCTCGCTGCGCAACTGCCTTGCGCCCGCGAAACTCAACCTGTTCCTGCACATCACCGGCCGCCGCCCCAACGGCTATCACGATCTGCAGAGCGTGTTCCAGCTGCTGAACTGGGGCGACACGCTGCATTTCACGCTGCGCGACGACGGTCGCGTTGCACGCGTCACCGACGTGCCGGGCGTGCCCGAGGAAAGCGATCTCGTCGTGCGCGCGGCCAACCTGCTGAAAACGCACACGGGCACCGCGGCCGGCGTCGACATCGAGATCGACAAGCGCCTGCCGATGGGCGCGGGCCTCGGCGGCGGCAGCTCGGATGCGGCAACGACGCTGCTCGCGCTGAATCGCCTGTGGCAACTGAACCTGCCGCGCGCGGAACTGCAGTCGCTCGCGGTGAAACTCGGTGCCGATGTTCCGTTTTTTGTTTTTGGAAAAAATGCGTTCGCAGAGGGTATCGGAGAAGAATTAGCTGAGGTAGAATTGCCGACTCGCTGGTTTTTGGTTGTGACGCCGCGAGTTCATGTCCCCACCGCTGAAATTTTTTCAGATGAGTTGTTGACAAGAGATACAAAGCGAGTCACAATTACAGACTTTCTTGCACAGCAAAACCGCGATGCGGGATGGCCAGACAGCTTCGGCCGGAACGATATGCAGCAAGTTGTGACAAGTAAGTACGCGGAAGTTGCGCAGGTGGTCAAATGGTCGTATAATGTGACCCCCGCGAGGATGACCGGCTCCGGAGCAAGCGTGTTTGCAGCGTTTCACAGCAAGCACGAGGCAGAAGCGGCGCAAGCCAAGCTGCCCACCGGTTGGAACGGTGCAGTTGCCGAGAGCCTGAACGAGCATCCGCTCTTCGCTTTCGCGTCATGAAGTTTTGCTTTGCCGGATGGCCTACAAGTCCGGTGAAGTTATCAGTTGAGTGTAGGGGAGTCGCCAAGTTGGTCAAGGCACCGGATTTTGATTCCGGCATGCGAGGGTTCGAGTCCTTCCTCCCCTGCCAAAAATTTTCCCGCATTTCCCGCCTAAGCCTGAAGCAGGTGCACGATGAGCAGCCACAGCCATGATGGCTTGATGGTCTTTACTGGCAACGCGAATCCCGCGCTCGCCCAGGAAGTCGTCAATATCCTTGGAATCCCCCTCGGCAAAGCAATGGTCAGCCGTTTCTCCGACGGTGAGATCCAGGTCGAGATCCAGGAAAACGTGCGCGGCAAGGACGTCTTCGTCCTGCAATCCACGTGCGCGCCGGCCAACGACAACCTGATGGAACTGATGATCATGGTCGATGCGCTCAAGCGCGCATCCGCCGGCCGGATCACCGCTGCCATCCCCTACTTCGGCTATGCCCGCCAGGACCGCCGCCCGCGTTCGGCGCGCGTCGCGATCTCGGCGAAGATCGTCGCGAACATGCTGGAAATCGCCGGCGTCGAGCGGATCATCACGATGGATCTGCACGCCGACCAGATTCAAGGCTTCTTCGACATCCCGGTCGACAACATCTACGCAACGCCGATCCTGCTGGGTGACCTGCGCAAGCAGAACTACTCGGATCTGCTCGTCGTGTCGCCGGACGTCGGCGGCGTGGTCCGCGCCCGGGCACTCGCGAAGCAACTCAACTGCGATCTCGCGATCATCGACAAGCGTCGCCCGAAGGCGAACGTCGCCGAAGTGATGAACATCATCGGTGAAGTCGAAGGCCGCACCTGCGTGATCATGGACGACATGGTCGATACGGCCGGCACGCTCTGCAAGGCCGCGCAAGTGCTGAAGGATCGCGGTGCGAAGCAGGTGTTCGCGTACGCGACGCACCCGGTTCTGTCGGGTGGCGCCGCCGAGCGTATCGCCGCATCGGCACTCGACGAGCTGGTCGTCACCGATACGATCCCGCTGTCGGCCGAATCGCTGTCCTGCTCGAAGATCCGCTCGCTGACGAGCGCGAGCCTGCTGGCAGAAACGTTCTCGCGGATTCGCCGCGGCGACTCGGTGATGTCGCTGTTCGCCGAATCCTGATCGCGGAACGACACGATATAGCATGCGCAGAAAGCGAAGCGGCAACGCTTCGCTTTTTGCACAATCGGACGGGATAGACGAAACCCCGTCCGTTTCATCGGGGGCCGCCATTTCGCCGGCCCCGTTTTACTGCCTGGTCGCGGGCAGCAAATGGAGAATCACATGAAAGTCGTCGCTTTCGAGCGCCAACAGCAAGGTACGGGTGCGAGCCGCCGCCTGCGCAACGCCGGTAAGACCACGGGTATCGTCTACGGTGGCGAAGCAGCCCCGCAAAAGATCGAACTGGATCACAACGCGCTGTGGCACGCCCTGAAGAAGGAAGCCTTCCACTCGTCGATCCTCGACCTGGAAGTCGCTGGCCAGTCGCAACAGGTTCTGCTGCGCGACGTGCAATACCACCCGTTCAAGCAACTCGTGCTGCACGTGGACTTCCAGCGCGTCGACGCGAAGAAGAAGCTGCACACGAAGGTGCCGCTGCACTTCCTGAACGCTGAAGTCAGCCCGGCAGTGAAGCTGTCGAGCGCAATCGTCTCGCACGTCGCGACGGAAATCGAAGTCGAGTGCCTGCCGTCGGCTCTGCCGGAATTCCTCGAAGTCGATCTGTCGAAGATCGAAGCAGGTCAGTCGCTGCACGCGAAGGACATCGCACTGCCGAAGGGCGTGACGCTGGTCGCGCACGTCGACGCGGAAAACCCGGTTGTCGCATCGGCGACGGTCCCGGCTGGTGCCGTGTCGGACGCAGCAGGCGAAGGCGAAACGCCGGCTGCCTAAGCGGCTGCCCACGCGCCATTCGATCCGTTTCGCGAAACGGTCGATGCAACCCGCCGCGGCTTGCCCGGCGGGTTTTTCTTTTTCTGCGCCCAGGCGGGCGCTGCCGCCTACGAAACGTCATGATCAAACTGATCGTCGGCCTCGGCAATCCCGGGGCGGAATACACCGCGACGCGCCACAACGCCGGCTTCTGGCTGATCGACCAGCTCGCCCGCGAAGCCGGCACGACGCTGCGCGACGAGCGCCGCTTTCACGGCTTCTACGCAAAAGCGCGCCTGCACGGCGAAGAAGTCCACCTGCTCGAGCCGCAAACCTACATGAACCGCTCCGGCCAGTCGGTCGTCGCGCTCGCGAATTTCTTCAAGATCCTGCCCGACCAGATCCTCGTCGCCCACGACGAACTCGATCTGCCGCCCGGCACCGTGAAGCTGAAGCTCGGCGGCGGCAGCGGCGGCCACAACGGCCTGAAGGACATCTCCGCGCATCTGTCGTCGCAACAGTACTGGCGCCTGCGCATCGGCATCGGCCATCCGCGCGACCTGATTCCGGAAGGCGCGCGCGCCGGCGCGAAACCCGACGTCGCGAACTTCGTGCTGAAGCCGCCGCGCCGCGAGGAACAGGACGTGATCGACGCATCGATCGAACGCGCGCTCGCCGTGATGCCGATGGTCGTCAAGGGCGAACTCGACCGCGCGACGATGCAGCTGCATCGCAACTGAACCCGCGCTGCACCGGTGCGGTGCAATGTGCCGCCGGTTGCGCCGGCCAGCGCCGCCCTGCCGCGCAATTGCGCACTGCAACGCCCACATGCGGTAATCTGGTCGCTTTTGCCCGTCAGGAGCCAAGCGGTGAGCCGTTACTGGAGCGACGTCGTTCAGCAACTCGTGCCTTACGTGCCGGGCGAACAGCCCGCGCTCGCACACCCCGTCAAGCTGAACACCAACGAGAATCCCTATCCGCCTTCGCCGCGCGTCGTCGCGGCGATCGCACGCGAACTCGGCGATACCGGCGACACGCTGCGCCGCTATCCCGATCCGCTCGCGCGCGCACTGCGCGAGACGGTCGCGGCCCATCACCGCATCAAGCCCGAGCAGGTCTTCGTCGGCAACGGCTCCGACGAAGTGCTCGCGCACGCATTCCAGGCCCTGCTCAAGCATGACCGGCCGCTGCGCTTTCCCGACATCTCGTACAGCTTCTACCCGACCTACGCGCGCCTGTATGGCGTAGAAACTTCGATCGTGCCGCTCGCGGACGACTTCTCGATCCGGGTCGAAGACTATCTCGACGACGCAGGCGGCGTGCTGTTCCCGAACCCGAACGCGCCGACCGGGCGCGCGCTGCCGCTCGCGGACATCGAGCGGATCGCGGCCGCGAACCCGTCGTCGGTCGTGCTGATCGACGAGGCGTATGTCGATTTCGGCGCGCAATCCGCGATCACGCTGATCGACCGCCATCCGAACCTGCTCGTCGTGCACACGACGTCGAAGGCGCGCTCGCTCGCGGGCATGCGCGTCGGCTTCGCGTTTGGCGATGCCGGGTTGATCGACGCACTGAACCGCGTGAAGGACAGCTTCAATTCCTATCCGCTCGACCGGCTCGCGCAGGCCGCGGCGCAGGCGGCATACGAAGATACCGACTATTTCGGCGCGACCTGCCGGCGCGTGATCGACAGCCGCACGCGGCTCACGCACGCGCTCGAGGCGCTCGGTTTCGAGGTCGTGCCGTCGGCCGCGAACTTCGTGTTCGCGCGCCATCCCGCGCACGATGCGGGGACGATCGCGGCACAGCTGAAGGATCGGGAAATTTTCGTGCGGCACTTCCGGGCACCGCGCATCGACCAGCACTTGCGCATCACCGTCGGCACCGACGCCGAATGCGACGCGCTCGTCGCGGCATTGCGCGAGCTGATCGGCTGAAAAACGTAGCGGAAGCTGAAACGGAACCGGCGCCGAACGGCGCCGGCCAAGGAAATCGTGACGTCGTGACGCGCGCGACGTCACCAGCGCGTCACTGCGCGTCGTCGCCCTTCGCGGCGGTCAACGCGTGATACTTCGCCATCAACTGCGCGTGCGATTCGTCGTGCTGCGGATCGCGCGGAATGCATTCGACCGGACACACCTGCTGGCACTGCGGCTCGTCGAAATGGCCGACGCACTCGGTGCACTTGTTCGGGTCGATCACGTAGATATCCGGGCCCATCGAAATCGCGCCGTTCGGGCACTCGGGCTCGCACACGTCGCAATTGATGCACTCGTCGGTAATCATCAAAGACATACTGATCTCACTTCTTCAGGCCGGCGGCCGGCTTCACGACGAAACCGGCCGGCGCCGCGTCACGCGGCCGGGCCTCCCATCGCAGTGACTTTCTCGGTCAGCCACTTCTCGACGGACGGGAACACGAACTTGCTGACATCGCCGCCCAACTGCGCGATTTCGCGCACGATCGTCCCCGAGATGAACTGGTACTGATCGGACGGCGTCATGAACATCGTCTCGACGTCGGGCAACAGATAGCGGTTCATCCCCGCCATCTGGAACTCGTATTCGAAATCGGACACGGCACGCAGGCCGCGCACGATCACGCGCGCGTTGTTGATGCGGACGAAATCCTTCAGCAGGCCCGTGAAACTCATGACCTTCACGTTCGGATAATGACCGAGCACCTCGTTCGCAATCGTCAGACGTTCTTCGAGCGAGAAGAACGGCTTCTTCGCGCGGCTGTCGGCGACACCCACCACCAGCGTATCAAAAATGCTCGACGCACGCCGCACGAGGTCTTCGTGCCCGCGCGTCAGCGGATCGAACGTACCGGGATACACGGCGACTACCATGTCGCTCCTCCTGTCATCACGCAAACGGGGTGGCAGCCGTGCGACGCGCACGCCACTGCCGAGATGGGCATGCGTCGCCTTTGCCGCGCGCCGCCTCGTATGGAACGCGCATTATTCATCATTTTCGCGCCGCAGCAAATGATAGTGAACCGCACCGGCCTTGCCGTGCTTCACCACCTGCCAGCCGGCCAGTGCGTCGTGCGCGGCCGGGTCGAGCTCCGCCCCCGTTTCGACGTACAGCGCGCCATCCGGCGAGACGAGCGGCGCCGCCAGCGCGATCGCGCGATCGAGCACGGCCGGCTCGCCGAACGGCGGATCGAGGAACACGACGTCGAACGCGCCCGGGGTCAGCCCGGCCGCGAGCCGCAGCGCGTCGGCTTCCGCGACCTCGACCGAGCGTGCGCCGAGCTTGTCCTTGATCGTGCGCAGCTGCTGCGCCGCGCGCGGGTGGCGCTCGACCATCACGACGCTCGTCGCGCCGCGCGACGCGGCCTCGAAGCCGAGCGCGCCGGTGCCCGCGAACAGGTCGAGGCAGCGCCGGCCTTCGAGATCCTGGCCGAGCCAGTTGAACAGGGTCTCGCGCACGCGATCGGGCGTCGGCCGCAGGCCGTCGAGATCGAGCACGGCGAGCGGCGTGCGTTTCCAGTCACCGCCGATGATGCGGATCGTGTGCGGCTTGCCACGGCCGGCGGGGGCCGCCGGGCGGCCGGAAGAGGAACGGGACATACGGAATATCGACAACGGAGGGAACGGGTGCGCACGCGGGCGCACCGCCAAACAGGCGCACGTTACCACAGCGGCGGCACCGACTGACGCGAGTGCCTCGCCGCACTGATAAAATGCACGGTTTCGGCCGCCGTGCGCACGCGCGACGGCCTCTCCGGCGCTCCGCCCTGGCGGCGCCCCGCCCTCTTCCCGACGTCAGACCATGTTCAGCTTCTTCAAACGATTCAAGAAAACGCAGGAGCCCGACTCCGCGGAATCGCAATCAGCCGACGCGCCGCAACCGGACGAGCCGTCCGACGCGCCCGCGCCCGCCCCCGAGCCCCGCCGGGCGGTCGAAGCACCGCAAGCGCCCGCGCAGCCGCGACAGGCCGCGCCGGCCGTCGTGATGACGGTCACGCCGACCAACGACGGCAGCGACGAAGTCGTCGAAGCGGTCGAGATCGTGCCGCCGCCGACGCAGGACGCGTCCGCGAAGAAGTCGTGGCTCGCGCGCCTGAAGTCGGGGCTCGCGAAGACGGGCTCGAGCATCACCGGCGTGTTCGTCAACACGAAGATCGACGAGGATCTGTACGAGGAGCTCGAAGCCGCGCTGCTGATGTCCGACGCCGGCGTCGACGCGACCGAGTACCTGCTCGGCGCGCTGCGCGAGAAGGTGCGCGCGGGCCGGCTGACCGATCCGCAGCAGGTGAAGGGCGCGCTGCACGACCTGCTCGTCGAACTGCTGACGCCGCTCGAGAAGTCGCTGATGCTCGGTCGCGCGCAACCGCTCGTGATGATGATCACGGGCGTGAACGGCGCGGGCAAGACCACCAGCATCGGCAAGCTCGCGAAGCACCTGCAGAGCTTCGACCAGTCGGTGCTGCTGGCCGCGGGCGACACGTTCCGCGCGGCCGCGCGCGAACAGCTGGCGGTCTGGGGCGAGCGCAACAACGTGACGGTCGTCCAGCAGGAAAGCGGCGACCCGGCCGCGGTGATCTTCGACGCGGTCAGCGCCGCGCGCGCCCGCAAGATCGACGTGATGATGGCCGACACGGCCGGCCGCCTGCCGACGCAGCTGCACCTGATGGAAGAGCTGAAGAAGGTGAAGCGCGTGATCTCGAAGGCGCACGACGGCGCGCCGCACGAGGTGCTGCTCGTGATCGACGCGAACACGGGCCAGAACGCGCTCACGCAGGTGAAGGCCTTCGACGATGCGCTCGGCCTCACGGGCCTGATCGTCACGAAGCTCGACGGCACCGCCAAGGGCGGGATCCTCGCCGCGATCGCGCGGCAGCGCCCGGTGCCCGTCTACTTCATCGGCGTCGGCGAGAAGGTCGAGGACCTGCAGCCGTTCAACGCAGTGGAATTCGCGGACGCGCTGCTCGGCTGAACGCCGCCGGCCCGCATCGCACGGGGCGCCTCCGGGCGCCCTTTTTTCATGCGCGGCCGGAAGCCTGCGGCTCCGCGGCGTCATTCGCCCTCATTCGGCGTCGGGCTGCACGCCAGGCTCGGCGGCCTTGAACGCATCGAGCGTCGACGCATGATCGGCGATCCGCTGGATCGTCGGAAAGCGCGTCGTGTCGATCGAGAAACGGTTCGCGTTGAACACCTGCGGCACGATGCAGATATCGGCGAGCGTCGGCGTGTCGCCGAAGCACAGCTTGCCGGTGCGCGGATCGTTCGCGAGGCGCGTCTCGAGCGACGCGAAACCCGCCTCGATCCAGTGCCGGTACCATTCGTTCTTCGCTTCCTCCGGCACCTTCAGCGTGTGCTTCAGGTATTTCAGCACGCGCAGGTTGTTCAGCGGATGGATCTCGCACGCGACCTGCAGCGCGATCGCCCGCACATACGCGCGGTCGACCGGCGCCTTCGGCAGCAGCGCGGGTTCGGGATGCGTTTCCTCGAGATATTCGATGATCGCGAGCGATTGCTGCAGCGTGGCATCGCCGTCGATCAGCGTCGGCACGACGGCATCCGGATTCACCGCGCGATACGCGTCCTTCAGTTGCTCGCCGCCGTCGCGCAGCATGTGCACGGGGACCGTGTCGAACGGCAGCTGCTTCAGGTTCAGGGCGATCCGCACGCGGTACGACGCGGAACTGCGGAAATAGCTGTAAAGCTTCATGGGTGTCTCTCTGTTGGTCGTATTCGGCCGGTAACGGCGCCTGCAGCGCACGCCCGGCACCGCCGGGAACCCGAGTTTAGCGCGCCGCGCGGCGGTGACGCGCAGTCGCGCTTGGGCGAGCCGCGCCCATGCGATACTCGGGGCATTCCTTACCGCTCACCGCGCGGCCCGATGCCGGCCGCCCGCCCCACGCCCCGATGACCGCTCCCCACGACTCCGCCGCCTCGCCGTTCCCTTGCGCCCGCTTCATCAAGGAAATCGGCCGCGGCCCGAACGGCGCACGCGCGCTGTCCGCCGAAGACACGTTCGAGCTCTATCGCGCGATGCTCGATGCACGCGTGTCGGACGTCGAACTCGGCGCGATCCTGATCGCGTATCGCCTGAAGGGCGAAAGCGCCGACGAACTGTCCGCGATGCTCGCCGCCGCGCAGGCGTCGTTCGAACCGGTGCACGTGCAGGACGCCGCCTTCCGCCCGGTGTCGATCCCGAGCTACAACGGCGCGCGCAAGCAGCCGAACCTGGTGCCGCTGCTCGCGCTGCTGCTCGCGCGCGAAGGCGTGCCGGTGCTCGTGCACGGCGTCGAGCGCGATCCGGGCCGCGTGACGAGCGCGGAGATCTTCTCGGCGCTGTCGATCGCGCCGTCGAAGTCGCACGACGCGATCGAGGACATGCTCGCCGAGCGCCGCGTCGCGTTCGCGCCGATCGACGCGCTGGCGCCGCGCATCGCGCGTCTGCTGGCGCTGCGCGGCGTGCTCGGCGTGCGCAACTCCACGCACACGCTCGTGAAGATCCTGCAGCCGTTCGCACCGGCCGGGCTGCGGCTCGTCAACTACACGCATCCGCCGTACCGCGACAGCCTCGCACAACTGTTCCGCGATCATCCGGACGCCGCGCTCGGCGGTGCGCTGCTCGCGCGCGGCACCGAAGGCGAAGCGGTGGCCGACACGCGGCGCCAGGTGCAAGTCGACTGGCTGCACGACGGCGTGTGCGACACGCTGATCGAGCCCGAGCGCTCGTCGAGCGACGCACCGCCCGTCGCGCTGCCCGAATCGCGCGACGCGGCGACCACGGCCGCGTGGACGGACGCCGTGCTGCGCGGCGAAGTTCCGGTGCCCGACGCGCTTGCGCGGCAGGTCGACACGATCGTGCGGATTACCCGGATCACCCGGATCGCACCGTGACCGGCATCCCGGGCCGGCGTGCTGTCGCGCCGGCCTTTCAACCGACCATTTGACACGCACCCGCATCCTGGCATAGAGTTGTCGCCATGCGTTCCTTTCCGAACACCCTCCGAATTACCTCCGGCCGCCTAGCGCGGTCGCTATCGCTATCGCTACGACTAGCCTAAGGCTGTCTTAGCGCCGTGTGCTGTCCGCACGGTCCCTCCCTGCAGTTCCTCGCAGCACCCTTCTCGCAGTTTTTACAACCCGAAGTCGTCAGCATTCGTCCGTCTATCCGTCGGTCGATTCGCGAAGATCATCCGCATCCGCAGCGCGTTTCCGGCGCCACGGTGCGAGGCAGCGCCTACCGTCGCCCATGCCGCCCGTCTTCGCTCGCGACTTGAGACCCGAGGTCCAGAAGATGAAGCGCAACCCGCAAGACAAGTATCGTCCGTTCGAACCCGTCCGCATCAATGGCCGCCGCTGGCCGACCCGCACCATCGAGCGTGCGCCGGTCTGGATGAGCACCGACCTGCGCGACGGCAACCAGTCGCTGATCGAGCCGATGAGCATCGAACAGAAGCTGGAGTTCTTCGACATGCTGGTCGCGATCGGTTTCAAGGAGATCGAAGTCGGTTTTCCGTCGGCGTCGCAAACCGACTTCGATTTCGTCCGCAAGCTGATCGACGAGAAGCGGATCCCCGACGACGTGACGATCGAAGTGCTCGTGCAGTCGCGCGAAGACCTGATCGCGCGCACCTTCGACGCGCTCGAAGGCGTGCCGCGCGCGATCGTGCACCTGTACAACGCGATCTGCCCGTCGTTCCGGCGCATCGTGTTCGGGATGTCGAAGGACGACGTGAAGGCGCTCGCGGTCGAGGGCACGCGACTCATCAAGGAACACGCGGCGGCTCGCCCGGACACGCACTGGACCTATCAGTACTCTCCTGAAACCTTCAGCATGACCGAGCTGACGTTTGCGCGCGAAGTGTGCGACGCGGTCGCGCAGGCGTGGCGTCCGACCCGCGATCACAAGATGATCGTCAACCTGCCGGCGACCGTCGAAGCCGCGAGCCCGAACGTGTTCGCCGACCAGATCGAGTGGATGGACCGCAACCTCGCGTATCGCGACAGCATCGTGCTGTCCGTGCATCCGCACAACGATCGCGGCACCGCGGTCGCCGCCGCCGAACTCGCGCTGCTCGCGGGCGCCGACCGCATCGAGGGCTGCCTGTTCGGCAACGGCGAGCGCACCGGCAACGTCGACCTCGTCACGCTCGCGCTGAACCTCTATACGCAGGGCATCGACCCGGGCCTCGATTTCTCCGACATCGACGCGGTGCGCCGCGTGGTCGAGCGCTGCAACCAGATTCCGGTGCATCCGCGCCATCCGTACGCGGGCGACCTCGTGTTCACCGCGTTCTCCGGCTCGCACCAGGACGCGATCCGCAAGGGCTTCGCGCAGCAGCGCCCCGACGCGGTGTGGGAAGTGCCGTACCTGCCGATCGACCCAGCCGACCTCGGCCGCAGCTATGACGCGGTGATCCGCGTGAACAGCCAGTCCGGCAAGGGCGGCGCGACGTTCCTGCTCGAACGCGGGATGGGCTTCACGCCGACGCGCCGCGTGCAGATCGAATTCAGCCACGCGGTGCAGACGCTCGCCGACGCATCCGGCGAGGAAGTGACCGGCGACGCGATCTGTGCGCTGTTCGCACGCGAATTCTTCGAGACCGACGGCCCGGCCGCGCGCCACGGCAACGGCGCGCGCTGGCAGAACCGCGACATCGCGAGCGCGCCGCCGGCCGATGCGACGCCCGAAGACGCCGTGCAACGCGTGGCCGCGGCCTTCGCGACGGCAGCCGGCGCGACGATCGACGTCGCCTCGTGCGAACACGCGCGCACGACGGACGGCCGGATCGCGGTATCGGTCGGCTGCCGGGTCGGCGACGCGCCGCTGCGGCATGGTGTCGGGGTGCACGACGACGCCGCGAGCGCCGCGCTCGATGCGGTCGTCAGCGCGATCAACCGCTCGGCCTGGCATTGCGCCGACCGCCGTGCGGCGGCCTGACGGCAGGTTTCGCTTCAGGGTTCGAACGTCAGCGAGCGGTGCGTGACCGCCCGTGCGCCGCGCGATCCGCGCCGCACGGGCCAATGAAAAGCGGCCCAGAAGGCCGCTTCGGTCGGGACATGAAAAGGAGCGCCAGGCGCGCTCATGTCTCGGTCGCGCACCGCGTCGCCTGCCACGCGAGCAGGCGCCAGTGGCCCTGCTCATGCGTGTGGACGGCCGTATAGGCGATCGGAAACACCAGCCCGCCGTTGTTCGTTTCCATCTCGATCAACGCGCGCCCGGTGACGACGCAGGTCGCGTCGCCGACGGGCAGCAGGTCCTGCGACTGGATTTCGATCTGGCGATAGCGGCGGCGGCCGGCGACGATGGCGTCGATGAACTGCTGCTTGGTTTCGCGTTTGCCGTTGGTGTGCACGAAGAACACCTTGTCCGACAATTGCGCATCGAGCGCCTCGCCGTCTCCGTCGACCATCGCCCGGAACCGTTCGCGCTCGAGCGCGCGAATCGCATCGACCACCTTCGCCATCGCCTGACTCCTCGGCAACGCGCCCGCCGTGCGCCGGCGTGCGGATCAGAAGTTGTACTGCACGTAGAACTGGTGGAAATTTATACCAGGATTCGGCTCTTTGATACCCGCGTTAGACACATGTTGAAAACGGTAACCGACCTGATACTGTTGCCGTTCTCCGAACTGGGCGCCAACGCCGGCGACGTCCACGAACTGGAACGACGTCGCCAGCGACAGATTGTTGGAGATCGTCGGGGAAGTCAGGAAGCGGATGCCGGCACCGGCCTCGATGAACGGACGCACCTGGCCCGCGCTCTTGATGAAGCGGAACATCGGCTGCGCGCCGAATTCGCCGATGCTGCCATGAACATTGCCGCCCGTATGCCAGTAGCCGGCGTGCCCTTCCACCACGAACGCGAAGTGCCAGCCGCCGATTTCCCACCAGTTCCAGCCCGGATCCCACACGACGCCGAGATCGCCCTTGTCGATCCCGTGGCGATCGGAAAACCCGCCGCCGGCCTGAATTCCCCATCGATCCGCGAACGCGGCACCCGATCCGCCCAGCAGCGACGCCGCCAGCAGCGCGTGCAGCGCAAGCCGACTATGGGGCCGGCGATTCTTCTTATTGTTCATCTGACACTCCAACTTTGTGGGTTGAATGGAGCCTTGCCGCAGCGGCGGGGCCCGAGCGAACTGAATGGTATGGTAAAGGACTTTTCGGATCGGCACCGCGAAGCGAAATTGTTTGCTTCCAAAACTACAAAAATCGAAACCGTCTACTGATTACCATCAGAAACAATGGCTTACGGAACTTCCCTCCGCCAGCCAGGTCGCAAATTAGACTATCGACTCGACAAGTTCGATAGAAAACCGGGAACTTGGATGCCCCCGTGCCCTCTAAGGAATTAGCACTCGGATTACGGGAGTGCTAAGATGGGCCCCGGAATCTCATCCGAGACCAGGGGTTTGTCCCTGATTCCAAAGGAGTTTTTTAGTGAGCCACGCCCTGACCCTTCCGAATACCCTGAGCCCGACGCCGGCCAAGGCCGAATCGGCAGGCTCGCTGGCGCTCGCGACTCAATCGATGTTGCCGGGCCAGCTTGGCAACATCGACGCGTATATCCAGGCCGTCAACCGGATCCCGCTGCTGAGCGCCGAAGAAGAACGCCAGTACGCGACCGAATTCCGCGAAGACAACAACCTCGACTCGGCACGCCGCCTCGTGCTGTCGCACCTGCGGCTCGTCGTGTCGATCGCGCGCAACTATCTCGGCTACGGCCTGCCGCACGGCGACCTGATCCAGGAAGGCAACATCGGCCTGATGAAGGCGGTGAAGCGTTTCGACCCGGCGCAAAACGTGCGTCTGGTGTCGTACGCGATCCACTGGATCAAGGCCGAGATCCACGAGTACATCCTGCGCAACTGGCGGATGGTGAAGGTCGCGACGACGAAGGCCCAGCGCAAGCTGTTCTTCAACCTGCGCAGCCACAAGAAGAGCATGCAGGCGATGACGCCCGAGGAAATCGACGGCCTCGCGCAGGAGCTCAACGTCAAGCGCGAAGACGTGACCGAAATGGAAACGCGCCTGTCGGGCGGCGACATCGCCCTCGAGGGCCAAGTGGAAGACGGCGAGGAGTCGTACGCGCCGATCGCCTACCTGGCCGATTCGCACAACGAGCCGACCGCCGTGCTCGCCGCGCGTCAGCGCGACATGCTGCAGACGGACGGCATCGCGCAGGCGCTCGAGGCGCTCGACGCACGCAGCCGCCGGATCATCGAGGCGCGCTGGCTGAACGTCGACGATGACGGCTCGGGCGGCTCGACGCTGCACGATCTCGCGGCGGAGTTCGGCGTATCGGCGGAACGCATCCGCCAGATCGAAGCGAGCGCCATGAAGAAGATGCGCACCGCGCTTGCCGAATACGCCTGAATCCGCGATTTAGAGCGCTTCACCCAAAACCGCTGCCCGCCCGGCAGCGGTTTTTTTTCGTCTGTCGTTTTTAGCCTCGATCGTGTCTGATTAATCGACCTTGTTGATCGGGTATCGGGCGAATTCCGGCCCCTTCCGCATAACCTTGATCTGCCTCAAGTTTCGACACGCGCTTCGCGACGGTCTGCCGCATCGCAGCACTCGGCATCGGAAAGCCGGCATTTTAAAATTGGCATGTCGGCTCAAAAGGATTAAAACAGCTTAACTGCCGTCATAAATCCGACGTAAAGTCGCCCCAAAACCGATGTAAATCGATTCAGGATAATCACCTTGATCTCGATCAATAAAGCGCCTGCGCCGCGTCCCCCGCAGGCCACAGGCTGCGGCTGGCGCGCACGCATCGCCGCGTGGGCGCGCGGGCCGACCCTCATGCGCGACATCACGCTGGTGCTGATCGTCAAGCTGATCCTCCTGATGTCGCTCAAATACGCATTCTTCAATCATCCGCAGGCCGAGCACATGTCGCTGCCGCCTGCCGTCGTCGCCGAGAAGCTGCTCTCGGTGCCGGCGCCTGCATCCACCGAGGGAGACCACCATGATAAGTAGCGAAGTCGTCGATCTGTCGCGTCTGCAGTTCGGCATCACGGCGCTCTACCACTTCCTGTTCGTGCCGCTGACGCTCGGCCTGTCCTGGCTGCTCGTCATCATGGAAGCCGTCTACGTGATGACCGGCAAACAGGTCTACAAGGACATGACGCAGTTCTGGGGCAAGTTGTTCGGGATCAACTTCGCGATGGGCGTGACGACCGGCATCACGCTCGAATTCCAGTTCGGCACGAACTGGTCGTACTACTCGCACTATGTCGGCGACATCTTCGGCGTGCCGCTCGCGGTCGAGGGCCTGATGGCGTTCTTCCTCGAATCGACGTTCGTCGGCCTGTTCTTCTTCGGCTGGAACCGCCTGTCGAAGGTCAAGCACCTGATGGTCACGTTCCTCGTCGCACTGGGCTCGAACCTGTCCGCGCTGTGGATCCTCGTCGCGAACGGCTGGATGAACAACCCGGTCGGCGCCGAGTTCAACTACCAGACGATGCGCATGGAGTTGACGAACCTGTTCGACGTGCTGTTCAACCCGGTCGCGCAGGTAAAGTTCGTGCACACCGTGTCGGCCGGCTACGTGACGGCCGCGATGTTCGTGCTCGGCATCTCGTCGTGGTATCTGCTGAAGAAGCGCGACACCGATTTCGCGCTGCGCTCGTTCGCGGTCGCGGCCGGCTTCGGTCTCGCGTCGACGCTTTGCGTGATCGTGCTCGGCGACGAGTCGGGCTATACGACCGGCGAAGTGCAGAAGATGAAGCTCGCCGCGATCGAATCGGAATGGGAAACCCAGCCGGCGCCGGCGTCGTTCACGCTGATCGGCATTCCGAACCAGAAGGAAGAGCGCACCGACTACGCGATCAAGATCCCGTACGCGCTCGGCCTGATCGCGACGCGCTCGATCGACGAACCGGTGATCGGCCTGCGCGAGCTCGCGAAGCGCAGCGAGGAGCACATCCAGAGCGGGATGATCGCGTACGGCGCATTGCAGAAGATCGAGCAGGGCGACACGAGCGACGCGACCCGCGCATTGTTCGACCAGCACAAGCAGTATCTCGGCTACGGGCTGATGCTCAAGCAGTTCACGCCGAACGTGATCGACGCGACGCCGGAGCAGATCAAGGCCGCCGCGAAGAAGACCATTCCGCCGGTCGCGCCCGTGTTCTTCTCGTTCCGGATCATGGTGTTCCTCGGCTTCCTGTTCCTCGCGACCTTCGTCGCCGCGTTCTGGTTCTGCGCGCGCCGCGAGCTGCTGCAGGACAACCGCCGATGGTTCCTGCGCTATGCGGTGTGGGCGATCCCGCTGCCGTGGCTCGCCGCGGAATTCGGCTGGGTCGTCGCCGAGCTCGGTCGCCAGCCGTGGACGATCGCGGGCATCCTGCCGACGCATCTGTCCGCGTCCAGCCTGACGTCGACGGACCTGTACCTGAGCCTCGCCGGTTTCATCGCGTTCTACACGGCACTGTTCGTCATCGAGATCAAGCTGATGTTCAAGTACGCGCGCCTCGGCCCGTCGTCGCTGCATACCGGCCGCTATCACCACGAACTCGCCGCAGCCGGCGAGCGTGCCGCGGTTTGAGCACGCCCCCGCAACGGAACAAGGAATCGCTATGGACTATGCAACTCTCAAGCTGATCTGGTGGCTGCTCGTCGGCGTGCTGCTGATCGGCTTCGCCGTCACCGACGGCTTCGACATGGGCGCGACCGCGCTGCTGCCGTTCCTCGGCAAGACCGACGAGGAACGCCGCATCATCGTCAACACGGTCGGCGCGACGTGGGAAGGCAACCAGGTGTGGCTGATCACGGCCGGCGGCGCGATGTTCGCCGCCTGGCCGCTCGTCTATGCCGCGTCGTTCTCCGGCTTCTACTTCGCGATGCTGCTCGTGCTGTTCGCGCTGTTCTTCCGGCCGGTCGGCTTCGACTATCGCAGCAAGCGGCCCGACCCGCGCTGGCGCGCGGGCTGGGACTGGGGCCTGTTCGTCGGCGGTTTCGTGCCGGCGCTGGTGTTCGGCGTCGCGTTCGGCAACCTGCTGCAGGGCGTGCCGTTCAAGTTCGACAGCGACCTGCGCGTCACCTACTACGGCGGCTTCTGGGCGCTGCTGAACCCGTTCGCGCTGCTCTGCGGACTCGTCAGCCTCACGATGCTGATCGCGCACGGCGCGGCATTCATCAAGATGAAGACCGACGGCGTGATCGCACGCCGCGCGTCGATCGCGCTGCGGGTGTCGGCGCTCGTCGCGGTCGTGCTGTTCGTGCTGGCCGGCGTGCTGATCGCGTCGACCATCGGCGGCTTCCACATCACGCACGCCGCGCCGACCGACACGGTCGCGAACCCGCTGCTGAAGGACGTGGCGGCCGGCTCGGGCCTGTGGCTCGCGAATTACGGCGAGTATCCGTGGATGATTGCGGCGCCGGTCGTCGGGATCGCGGGCGGCCTGCTCGCGCTGCTGCTCGCCGGCTCGAAGCAGGAAAAGACGGCGTTCTTCTGCACCGGCCTGATGATCGCCGGCGTGATCCTGACCGCGGGTTTCTCGATGTTCCCGTTCATCATGCCGTCGTCGCTCGACCCGCGCAGCAGCCTGACCGTGTGGGATTCGACGTCGAGCCACATGACGCTGCAGGTGATGCTGTTCGCAGTGATCGTGTTCCTGCCGATCGTCCTGCTTTATACGAGCTGGGTGTATCGCGTGATGCGCGGCAAGGTCACGCACCAGTCGCTCGAAGAGAACAAGCACTCGATGTATTGAACCCGGCCGGGGCGCGCACGCGCCCTCGCCCACCGTTTCGCAAGGAGTCGGATCATGTGGTACTTCAGCTGGATTCTCGGTATCGGCGTCGCGCTGTCGTTCGGCATCGTCAACGCGATGTGGCTCGAAGCGCGGCAGAAGCCGCAGGAAGCGCCGGTGCGCGCACGCCGCGACTGACCGCTCATATGCGGCGGCGGTTGATCGCCCCGCCGCGCGCCATCGGGAACGGAACCTCGCTACGTGCGAGGTTTTTTTCGTCCGGGTCATTCGTTCGGCACGCGCGGCACGTCGATGCCAATGCACGCATCGCAACCGCGCGCCACCAATGAAAAACGGCTTGCGACACACGCGTCGCAAGCCGTTTTCGTTTTACCGACCGGCGGCCCGCATCCGCGACGCGGATCGGGTCGGTCTCATCGCATCATGCCGGTTGCACGGCCGCACCACCGCCCGTCGACGTCAGGCGGGCGCCGATCTGTTCCGCATAGCGCGCCGCCGCGTTGCCGCAGACGATATGGAACGTGTCCGGCGTCACCCATGCGACATCGAGCGCGCCGAGCCGATCGCGATCGACCGCCGCTGCATCGCGCACGACGACGCGCAGGCGCGTGGTCGCGATCGCATCGAGCGATGCGACGTTGGTCGCGCCGCCGAACACCGCAAGCCAACGCAGCGGATCGGGATCGAGCGGACCGGCCGCCGCGCCCGTGACCGGCTGCGCGGCCGCGACCGGGGCCGCCGCCGCGGCACCGGCCGCACCGCTGCCGATCGCCGAACGCATCTCGTCGGCGATGATGTCCGCCTCCGGCCCGATGATCACCTGCACGCTGTTGCCGCCGCGCTTGAGCACGCCGCGCGCGCCGATCGACTTCAGTTCCGGCTCCGACACCTTCTCCGGATCGACGACGCTCAGGCGCAGGCGCGTCGTGCAGGCGTCGACGACCGTCAGGTTGCCCGCGCCGCCGAGCGCGGCGATGTAGCGCTGCGCACGCGGCGCTGCCGCCGCGGCACCGGCCGCCGGTGCGACGAAGCCGCCCGATGCGAACGACTCGGTTGCCGAGTCGGCCGAGGCCGGCTCGCGACCGGGCGTCGCCATGTTGAACTTGCGGATGAAGAAACGGAACAGCCCGTAGTACGCGACGCCGTATGCAATGCCGAGCGGCACCGCGATCCAGCCCTTCGTCGACAGCCCGTAGTTCAGCACGTAGTCGATCGCGCCGGCCGAGAACGTGAAGCCGAGCTTCACGCCGAGGACCTGGCAGATCGCGAGCGACAGCCCGGTGAGCACCGCGTGGATCACGTACAGCACCGGCGCGAGGAACATGAAGCTGAATTCGATCGGCTCGGTCACGCCGGTCAGGAACGACGTGAGCGCCATCGAGAACAGCAGGCCGCCGACCATCGCGCGGCGCTCCTTCGGCGCTTCGTGCAGCATCGCGAGACACGCGGCCGGCAGGCCGAACATCATGATCGGGAAAAAGCCGGCCATGAAGGTGCCCGCGGTCGGATCGCCCGCGAAGAAGCGGTGCAGGTCGCCGTGCACGAGCTCGCCGCCGGGCGGCGGCGTGAAGTTGCCGAACACGAACCACGCGAGCGAGTTGATGATGTGGTGCAGGCCCGTGACGAGCAGCAGGCGGTTCAGGAAGCCGAACACGAACGCACCGATCGCGCCCGCCGTCGTCAGCCACTGGCCGGCCGCGTCGATCAGATGCTGGACCGGCTGCCACACGTATCCGAACACGATGCCGAGTACCACGCACACGAGCCCGGTGATGATCGGCACGAACCGCTTGCCGCCAAAGAACGCGAGGTAGTCGGGCAGCTTGATGTCCTTGTAGCGGTTGTACAGCAAGCCCGCAACGACACCCGCGATGATCCCGGACAGTACGCCCATGTTCAGCTTGGGATCGATGTCCTTCATGATCGCGGTTTCGATCAGGTAGCCGATCGCGCCCGCGAGTGCCGCCACTCCGTTGTTGTCCTTCGCGAAACCGACCGCCACGCCGATCGCGAACAGGAGCGGCAGGTTGTCGAAGATCGCGCCGCCGGCGTCGGCGATCATCTTGATGTTGAACACGTCCGGCTGCCCGAGCCGCAGCAGGATGCCGGCGACCGGCAACACCGCGATCGGCAGCATCAGCGCCCGGCCCAGGCCCTGTATCTTCAGAAACGGATTCCCGTCCATTCAATCCTCCAATCCATGTCTCGTCATTAAGCGTCGTTGACCTAATTGCTTGCGTAGTGAAACGGGTCGCGCGCCCGCCGTCGACGTTCAGTCGAGCGGCCAGACCTCGCGGCTTGCTGCCCTTACCGCCTGTGCCGAGTCGAGTGCGAGCAGATCCTGCGCACGCTGGCGACACAGCTGGTAATCGAGACGGCGCACGCGCGCCTTGATGCCCGGCACCGACACCGGGTCGACCGACAGTTCGGTCACGCCGAGGCCGACGAGGATCGGCACCGCGAGCGGATCGCCGCCCAGCGCGCCGCACACGCCGACCCACTTGCCGTGCTTCGCGGCACCGCGCACCGCGATGTCGATCAGGCGCAGCACGGCCGGATGCAGGCCGTCGGACTGCGCGGCCAGATCGGCCTGGCAGCGGTCCATCGCGAGCGTGTACTGCGTCAGGTCGTTGGTGCCGATCGACAGGAAATCCGCGTGCTGCGCGAGCTGGTCGGCGAGCAGCGCCGCCGACGGCACCTCGATCATCACGCCGACCTCGATCGGCTCGGTGCGGCCCTGCGCCCGCGCGAATTCGTCGATGCGCTGGCGCAGCCGCACGAGTTCCCCGGCATCCGTCACCATCGGCAGCAGGATGCGCACCGCGCCGAACGGCTTCACCGCGAGCAGGCCCTGCAGCTGATCGTCGAGCAGATCGGGGCGCACCTGTGCGAGGCGGATGCCGCGCAGGCCGAGCGCCGGGTTCGGCTCGGGCGGCAGCGTCAGGTAGTCGACTTCCTTGTCGGCGCCGACGTCGAGCGTGCGGATGATCGCCGTGCGGCCCTGCAGCGCATCGACGATCGACTGGTAGCTCTGCTGGTGCTCGACGACGCTCGGCGCGGCCTGGCGATGGATGAACATCAGCTCGGTGCGCAGCAGGCCGACCGCGTCCGCGCCGTTGTCGACCGCGGTGTTCGCGTCGTCGAGCGTCGCGATGTTCGCGGCGACCTCGATCGCGCGGCCGTCGACCGTCGCGGCGGCGGCGCCGGCCAGCTTCCGGTTCGCTTCGCGCACGCCGTCCAGGCGCTGGCGCTCGTGGCGCGCGCGTTCGACGTCGAGTGCGGTCGGTGCGTGTTCGAGACGGCCCGCGCTCGCATCGACGACGACCTGCGTGCCGTCGGGAATCGCATACAGCGCGTCGCCGACCGCGACGAGCGCCGGAATGCCGAGCTGGCGCGCGATGATCGCCGCATGCGACGTCGCGCCGCCGCGCGCCATCACGAGCGCGGTCACGCGCTGGCGATCGAGCGACGACAGGTCCGACGGCGTGAATTCCTCGGCGGCGAGCACGGCCTCGGCGGGCAGCGTGCGGGTCGCGCCGCTCGTGTGGCCGAGCGCGCGCAGCACGCGCTTCTCGATGTCGCGCAGGTCGGCCGCGCGCTCGGCGAGCAGCGCATCGTCGAGCTTCGACAGCGTGTCGATCTGCGCGCGGATCGTCGCGCGCCACGCGAAGCCCGCGCTCTTGCCGAGGCTGATCTGGTCGCGCGCCGCGTCGACCAGCGTCGGGTCTTCGAGCAGCACGCGATGCACCGCGAAGATCCCCGCCTCGCCGACCGCGCCGCGCGCCGATGCGTTGCGCACCGTTTCGTCGAGTTCGGCGTCGACCGCCGTCAGCGCCTGGTCGAGCCGGCGGCTTTCCGATGCCGGCGTACCGGTTGCCTGTTCGGGCGGCACGATCTCCGCATCGTCGAGACGCACCAGCGTGCCGACCGCGATGCCGGGCGCCGCGCACACGCCCGCGAGCGTGTTCGGATCGAGTGTCGCGCCGGTGTCGTGCACGATCGGCTGCGGTGCGGGCGAACGCAGCCGCGCCGGCTTCTCCTCGACTTCGCCGTGCGCTTCGCGCAGCAGCTCGTGCTCGACCGCGTCGACGGCCTGCTGCGCGTGCGCGCCGCGGCCGATCAGCTCGATCGTCGCGCCTTCGCCGGCACCGAGGGCGAGCAGGCCCACGACGCTCGCGATCGACGCCTTGCGGCCGTCGAACTGCACGTCGACCGTCGCGTCGAAGCCGCGCACGGACTCACGTGCGCGTGCGGCCGGGCGGGCATGCAGGCCGCCCGGCTGCGTCAGCACGAGTTCGCGACGCACTTCGTTCATCGCCGCGGCGCCGGCCTGCGCCGCCTGCGCGGCCGCTTCGCCCTTGCCGCGCAGCGTCAGGAGCGGCGTCTCGCCGGCCGTCGCGAAACCGCTCGCGCGCTCGACGACGTCGAACGCGTCGGAGTTCGCGATCGCGATCACCGAAACCAGCGAATGCGCGCTGCGCGCGACCGCGTCCTGGTCGAACTCGATCAGCAGGTCGCCCGCGTCGACGCGTGCGCCGGCTTCGACGTGTGCGGTGAAGCCCTGCCCGTTCAGCTCGACGGTGTCGATGCCGATGTGCAGCAGCACTTCCGCGCCTTGCGGCGTCGTGATCGTCACCGCATGGCCGGTGCGCGCGAGATGCGACACGACGCCGGCGCACGGCGCGACGAGCTGGCCCGCGAGCGGGTCGATGCCGATGCCGTCGCCGAACATCCCGCCGGAGAACACCGGATCGGGCACATCGGCCAGCGCGACGATCGGCCCGGTCAAGGGGCTGAGCAGGACGATCTGATCATGGGTGGAACTCTTCAACTGGGACTCCTCGGCGCGTCTCATCGGCTGTCTCGGCTATCAGTGCGTTTCGGTGACTTTGTTCAGGTGGCGCGGCGTGTCGGGATTGCGGCCGCGCGCGACGGCGAGATCCGCCGCCATCACGTAGAACGAAAGAATGGCGGCGATCGGGTCGAGCGCCGAATGGGCGGACTGCGCGAGCGGCAAGGTCGCGCCGGGCGTGCCGGCGGGCGCCGCGAGCAGCACGGCGGCGCCGCGTGCGCGCATGTCCTGCGCGAGCTGCAGCAGCCCGGCCTGCTCGGGCCCCGGCGGCGCGAACACGAGCAGCGGATAGTCGCGGTCGATCAGCTCCATCGGGCCGTGACGGACTTCGGCGCTCGAGAACGCCTCGGCCTGGATGCCGGAGGTTTCCTTCAGCTTCAGCGCGGCTTCCTGCGCGATCGCAAGCCCGAGGCCGCGGCCGATCACGATCATCCGCTCGACGCCCGCGAGCGCGGCGACGGCCGGCGACCAGTCGAGCCGGCCGGCCTGCGCGAGCACGTCGGGCAGGCCGCGCAACGCCGTCATCAGCGCGGCGTCGCGCTGCCAGTACGCGACGATCTGCGCGGACAGCGACAGCATCGCGATGTAGCTCTTGGTCGCGGCGACCGACAGTTCGGGGCCGGCCAAGAGCGGCAGCTGGTGCTCGCACGCGTCGGCGAGCGGCGACGGCAGCACGTTGACGGCGGCGACGGTGCGCGCGCCGGCTTCGCGCAGCGCGGCCATCGTGTTGACGAGATCGGGACTCTTGCCCGACTGGGAGAATGCGAGCGCGAGCTGGTCCTGCACCTTCAGCGGCGCCTGCTGCAGCGTCGCGACCGACATCGGCAGCGACGCGACCGGCACGCCGAGGCGGCTCATCGTCAGGCTCGCGAAATAACTCGCGGCGTGATCCGAGCTGCCGCGCGCGACCGTCAGCGCGACGGCCGGCGGGTGATCGAGCAGCTGCGCGGCGAGCGTTTCGACGCGCGTCGTGTCGGCGAGTTGCGCGGCGACGACCTGGGCGGACTCGCGCGCTTCCTTAAGCATATTCGACAATCGATTCTCCTTCGACGTAGGTCGCGGTGAGGTTCAGGTCGCGATCGAACACGACGAGGTCGGCCCATGCGCCGCGCTCGAGGCGGCCGCGATCGGCGACGCCGAGGTAGTCGGCCGCATAGCGCGACATCCGGTTCGACACGTCGGCGATCGGCAGGCCGAGCGACACGAGGTTGCGCAGCGCCTGGTCCATCGTGAGCGTGGAGCCGGCGAGCGTGCCGTCGGCGAGCCGCACGCCGCCGAGGCACTTCGTCACGTGCTGGCTGCCGAGCCGGTATTCGCCGTCGGGCATGCCGGTGGCGGACGTGCTGTCGGTCACGACGTACAGGCGCGGAATCGCGCGCAGCGCCGCGCGAATCGCGCCCGGATGCACGTGCAGCAGGTCGGGAATGATTTCCGCGTACTCGGCATGCGCGAGCGCGGCGCCGACGAGGCCCGGATTGCGGTGATGCAGCGGCGACATCGCGTTGAACAGGTGCGTGAAACCACACGCGCCGTGCTTGAGCGCGGCGACGGCGTCGTCGTAGGTCGCGAGCGAGTGGCCGAGCTGCACGCGCACGCCGCGCGCGGCCATCTCGCCGATGATCTCGATGTGGCCGGCGATCTCCGGCGCGAGCGTGACGACGCGGATCGGCGCGATCGACAGGTACTTCAGCACTTCGTCGAGCACGGCCGACACGGCCGCGTCCGGCTGCGCGCCGAGCTTGCCGGGGTTGATGTACGGCCCTTCGAGGTGCACGCCGAGTACGCGCGCGCCACCCTGCGTGCGGGTGCGGGCGACGGTGCCGAGGTTCGCGACGACCTGCATCAGTTCGTCGCGCGGCGCGGTCATCGTCGTCGCGAGCAGGCTCGTCGTGCCGAACTGCGCGTGCGTGCGCGCGATCGTCTCGATCGCGTCGCCGCCTTCCATCACGTCGGCGCCGCCGCCGCCGTGCACGTGCAGGTCGATGAAGCCGGGCAGGATGTACGGCGCGTCGTTCTTCGCGGGATCGGCGGGCGTGCCGTCGAGCGTGGTGATGCGGCCGTTCTCGCTGTCGAGCGAGCCGTGAATCCAGCCGTCGGGGGTGAGGATGTTTCCAGTCAGCATGACGTTTCTCTTGATGATCTGGTGACGCGGACATCCGCGTCGCGATTTGCAAATGCGTTGTGCTTCGTTGCACGTGGCGCGCGGGCAGTCTCGCGCGTCAGCGTTTCAGTTCGGCGACGAAGTCGTAATAGTCGTCGCGGCAATACGTTTCGGTCACTTCGATCGCGCGCTGGTCGACGCCGTAGCCGATGCGCGTGATCACGAGCAGGGCCGAGCCCGGCTTCACCGCCATCCACTTCGCGATGTCGTGCGTCGCGTTCGACGCGCGAAAGTGCTGCAGCGCGCGCACGACGGTCATCCCGCGGGCGTCGAGGTATTCGTACAGCGACGCGCCGAGTGCCTGCGGATCCGGCACCACCGCGGCCGGCAGCGTCGAATGCTCGACGGCCATCACGATGCCGTCCGCGCGGCGCAACCGCTCCAGCCGCGCGACCGTCGCGCCCGGCGCGAGGCCGAGACGCGTGATCTCGTCGCGGCGCGCGGCGCGCAGCGTGCGCGACAGCCACACCGAATCGGGCACGAAACCGCGCTGCTGCATCTTCGCGGTGAAGCCAACGAGACGCGACAGCGGATCGGCGACGCGCGGCGTGATGAAGCTGCCCGCCCCGCGCGCCCGCTTGATCAGCCCCTGCTCCACCAGCAGCGCGAGCGCACGGCGGGCCGTGATCCGCGACACGCCGACCGACCCCGACAGCAGCCGCTCCGACGGCAGCGCCTCGCCGGCGCGCCACGCGCCGGCGTGAATCGCGCGCGCCAGGTTGCGGGCGAGCTGCAGATACAGCGGCGTGTCGTCGAGGGGATCGGGCGCCAGTTCGGACCAGCCGGTTTCCATGTGCCTCCGGGTGTCGGACGACGATCTCGGACCGTCGAAAGTGAACGCATTATATAACCACCATAATACCAGTCAACGAACTGGTATTAGAGAGGTGAAAATCGCCGGAAGCCTTGCCAGGCAAGCGGTTTAGTAGCGGGAAAACCTTTGTTTACAACATGATGCAGGATAGGGATTTACCCGGATTGGTATCCAAGGGGACAGTTCCGGTGCCGGATTTGACGGGTTTGGGGCGCTGAAAACGATACCTGAATAGAACCAGTTCGGCCGACTGGTATGCATCCGGCGGCGTGCCGGCGCGCCGCGTCAGTGGAACTCGCGGCTCGACGTGCGCAGGCCGCCGAGCAGCGGCGTCAGGTCCTCGAAATGCTGCGCGACGAGGTGCCGCACGTCGCTGACGACCTGCCACACGCCCGACGCCGCGAGCAGCCGCGAATCGAGCGTTTCGCGGCGCTGCCGCGCGAGCAGTTCGGGCCGCACGATCACGTTCACGCAGCCCGTCTCGTCCTCGAGCGTCATGAACATCACGCCCTTCGCGGTGCCCGGCATCTGCCGCGCGATCACGAGCCCGCACGCGCGCGCGAGCCGGCCGTCGGGACGGTCGCGCAACTCGGCCGCGGACGACAGCCGCTGCGCGCGCAACGCGGGCCGCAGCAGCGCGACCGGGTGGCGGTTCAGCGTGAGGCCGGTGGTGTGATAGTCGGCGAGGATGTCGTCGGCTTCCGACGGCGCGCCGAGCACGGGCTGCTCCGTTTCGTCGATCGGCGCGGCGGCGAGCAGGTCGCGTTCGGGGGCCGCGGCGACGGCTTGCCATAATGCATCGCGGCGATGGCCGGCGAGCGTCGCGAGCGCGTTCGCGGCGGCGAGCGCTTCGAGATCGCGCCGTTCGAGCTGCGCACGGCGCGCGAGCGCGTCGACGTTCTCGAACGGGCCGGCCGCGCGCGCGGCCTCGATGCGCCGCGCGGCGGCCTCGCCGAGACCGCGCACGAGCGACAGGCCGAGCCGCACCGCGGGCTGGCCGTGCGGCGGCGGCTGGCCGGGCAGCGCTTCGAGCGACGCTTCCCAGCCGCTGCGCGTGACGTCGGCCGGAAACACCTTCACGCCGTGGCGCTTCGCGTCCTGCACGAGCTGCGCGGGCGCGTAGAACCCCATCGGCTGGCTGTTCAGCAGCGACGCGACGAAGATCGCGGGTTCGTGGCATTTGAGCCAGCTGCTCGCGTACGCGAGTTTCGCGAAGCTGGCCGCGTGGCTCTCGGGGAAGCCGTATTCGCCGAAGCCCTTGATCTGCTCGAAGATCTGCTCGGCGAATTCGCGCGTGTAGCCGCGTTCGAGCATGCCGTCGACGATCTTGTCGTGATACGGGCCGAGATCGCCCCTGCGCTTCCACGCCGCCATCGCGCGACGCAACTGGTCGGCCTCGCCTGGCGTGAATCCGGCCGCGACCATCGCGATCTGCATCACCTGCTCCTGGAAGATCGGCACGCCGAGCGTGCGAACGAGCACTTCCTTGAGCGCCTCGCTCGGATACGTGACTTCCCCCTCCTCTTCGCCGGCCACGATCCTGCGCCGCTTCAGATACGGATGCACGGCGCCGCCCTGGATCGGCCCCGGCCGCACGATCGACACCTGCACGACGAGGTCGTAGTAGTTGCGCGGCTTCAGCCGCGGCAGCATCGACATCTGCGCACGCGATTCGATCTGGAACACGCCGACCGTATCGGCGCGGCAGATCATGTCGTAGGTTGCTTCGTCATCCTGCGGAATATGCTTCAGCGTGAATGGCTCGCCGTCCTGCTCTGGCCCGCGCCATGCGGTGCGCATGTCGAACGCGCGATGCAGCGCCGACAGCATGCCGAGCGCGAGCACATCGACCTTCATCAGCTTGAGCGATTCGAGATCATCCTTGTCCCACTGAATGACGCGCCGCCCGTCCATCGCCGCGTTTTCTACCGGTACGAGCCGCGTGAGCTTGCCGCGACTGATCACGAAGCCGCCCGAATGCTGCGACAGGTGGCGCGGAAAGTTGAGCAAGCGCCCCGCGAGTTCGGCCCATGCGCGAATGATCGGCGTGGCCGGATCGAGCCCGGTCGACGCGAATTGCTGCAGCAGGTCGCGGCTGCCGTCGAACCAGCGATGCCCCTTCGCAACGCGATCGACCAGCATCGGATCGACGCCGAGCGCCTTGCCGATTTCCCGCAGCACGCCGCGCGGGCGATACGTCGAAACGGCCGCCGCGAGCGCGGCGCGATGCTTGCCGTATTTTTCGTAGATATGCTGAATGACTTCCTCCCGGCGCTGATGCTCGAAGTCGACGTCGATATCGGGCGGCTCGCCACGTTTCTCGCTGATGAAGCGCTCGAACAGCATCGTGCTCTGGTCGGGATCGACTTCGGTGATGCCGAGGCAATAGCAGACGACCGAGTTCGCCGCAGAGCCGCGTCCCTGGCACAGGATGTTCTGGCTACGCGCGAACTTGACGATGTCGTACACCGTCAGGAAGAACGGTTCGTAGCTCAGCTTCGCGATCAGCGTCAACTCGTAGCCGATCCGCTCCATGACATGAGCCGGCGGCTCCCCGGCATAGCGACGGCGCGCGCCCGCCAGGGTTTCCTGTTCCAGATAGCTCGTCGGCGTATGACCTTCAGGCACGATCTCGTCCGGATACTCGTAGCGCAGCGAGTCGAGTTCGAAATCGCATGCATCGAGGATCGCGCAGGTCTCCGCGATCTCGTCCGGCGCAAACAGCTTCGCAATCCGCCCGCGTGCGCGCAGATGCTGCTCCGCATTCGGCGCGAGCGCATAGCCGCATTCCGACACCGGCATCCCGACGCGGATCGCCGTCATCACGTCCTGCAGCGGCTTGCATGAACGCCGATGCATCGTCACGTCGCCGAGCGCGACGACAGGTACGCCGCGCCGCTCGCCTGCGTCCCGAATCTCGTCGCGCTGCGGGCCGTCCAGCGCGCGCTGCAACTGCACGAGCCCGAGCCGCGCACGCTCGCCGAAGGTCGCGCGAAACCATGCGACCTGCGCATCGAGTACCTCCGCACGCACCGGATACGCGGGCACGAGAATCGCGAAACAGTCGGGCATGCCGCGCAGATGAGCGAAAGCCTCGGGCGGCCTCGACAACATTCTCGACGTCAGCCGGTAGGTTCCCTTCGGCGCCTCCATCCGCCGCCATGAAATCAGCTCGGACAGGTTGCCGTAGCCTTCGCGGTTCTGCGCAAGCAACACGAGCCCGAACGCACCGGGGCCCGGATCGTGGCCCGGTGCGACCTCATCCGGCGTGACGTCGAAATACGAACCGATGACGAGCGGCAGCCCTTGCGCTTTTGCCGCGACATGCATGCGCGGTGCGCCGGCGAGCGAGCATTCGTCGGTGATCGCGATCCCTCGATAGCCGAGTTCCACCGCGCGCTCGACCAGTTCCTCCGCATGCGACGCGCCATGCAGGAACGAGAAGTTCGAGCGGCAGAACAACTCCGCGTAATCGGGCAACAAACTGAATTCCGCAACCATCGCCGCTCACCCGAACAGGCCGTGCAGGAACCAGTGCGGTTCGGCCTCGCTCCCCGCCCGCTCCCTGAACACCCAATAGCACGCGCCCTCTTCGTCCTGCGCGACGCAATAATCGCGCGCCACGTGCTGACCGTCGAACCACCCTGCCTCTATCCGTTCGGGCGACGACATCATTCGCAGCGGCGTATGAAATACCGGCCGCTCCCCGCGCATCAGCAACGGCAGCGGCTCGGCCAGCAGCCACGCGGGACGCGGCGGCGCAGCCGGCAGTCCGTCAGCCGGCTTGCCCGCCGGTGCATCGAGCGGCAGCCAGCGGTTCGCGGCCTCGGGCCGATAGTCGGCCACCGGCGCCGCGCGCAGCACGTTGTCCGCGCCGAGCCGCGCGACCAGCAGTTCGAACAGCCGCGCGCGCGTCTCGCGCGTGCCGCCCGGCTCGGGGAAGAGATCGTCGGCCGGCGGTGCGACCGATTCGACGCGCGTGGCCTTCAGCCGCACCGCGATCACCGCGGCCGGCAATTCGACGCGCGCGAGCCGCTCGCCGAGCAGCCGCATGAAGTGCGTCTCGTCGCGCACGGGCGCGGCGAACGCGAGTTCGAGCGGCGTCGGCGGCACGGCCTGGCGGCCGCGCTCGTGCTCGAGATCGAGCGTCATCGCGGCCAGCGACAGCTGCCGCGCGGCCAGCCACCCGCAGAGCTGCACGACGAGCCGCCGCGCGACGAACAGCACGGCTTCCGCGTATTCGACGCGCTCCGGCAATTCGAGCCGCACGTCGAACACGGGCGGCACCGCCATCCACGCGAGCGGCTCGACCGCATCGCCGTACGCACGATCGAGCGCGGCCAGCAGCGCGGGACCGCAGCGCCGCTGCAACCCCGCGCGCGGCAGGCGGCGCAGATCGGCGAGCGTGCGGCAGCCGAGGCCGTCGAACCAGCCCGCATACGGGCGCGCGTCGGGCAGCAACACGCACGGCAAGCGATCGAGCGTACGAACGAGCGAAGCCGGCCCGGCCACGCGGCGCCGGATACGCGCACGCGCCGACATGCGCGCGAGCAGCCACGCGCCGCGCCCGGTCGGCGCGGCGGACAGGCGCGCCGCATAGCCGAGCGCCGCGAGCGTCGCGCGCACCTGGCGGCACAGCGACGGCAGGCCACCGAACAGGCGCAGGCTCGGGCCGACGTCGACGATCAGCGTCGCTTCGTCGTCGAGCGCGACGCACGGCGAGAAGCGCAGCAACGCGAGCGCGACCGCGCGCAGCGCATCGGCCTCGCGGGCGGGATCGCGTTCGACGAGCCGCGTGTCGGGCGAAAGCGTCAGCACGCCGCCGCGCTTCATGCCCGCGCGCACGCCCTGCCGGCGCGCCGGCGCATCGGCAATCAGCACGACACCCTGTTCGAGCACCGCGCAGCCTGCGTCGTCTGCCGCGCCGTTTGCGCCGTCCGCCGCGCCGTCAGACGGCGGCGGGGCGCACACGTCGAGCGGCAGGCGCGGCAGATGGATGCCGAGCAAGACGCGCATAGCGGCTCTCCACGATGGGCGACGGCAAATCGAGTGCGAGCGGCTCGCTGCGCGCGGGCCCGCGACGCTTGACGATGTCGAGCGACACGCCGCCCGGCACCGGATGCAGCGCGACGCGCAGCACGGCCGGCGACGGCTGTTTGGCCGCCGACAGCGGGCGCAGCATCACGAACAGCGTGTCGCCGGTGCGCGCGGCCGCGAGATGCAGGCGGCGCAGCGCATCGGGCCGCGCGTCCTGCCAGAGCAGCAGCGCACCGCAGCAGCCGGTCCTGAGCGCCTGCTCGGCGGCCCACAACGCATCGGTACGGCTGCCGGCGCGCAGCCACAGCAGCGCGTCGGCCGGCACGCCGAGCGCGGCCAGCGCGGTCGCATGCGGCGACTGCGGCGGCGCGACGAGCGCGAGCGGCCGCCGCGCGCTGACAGTGCGCGCGAGCGCCGGCGCGAGCAGCCGCATCTCGCCGCAGCCCGGCTGCGCGGCCAGCAGTTCGACGAGCCCGCCGACCGGCCAGCCGCCGCCCGGCAGCTCGGCGGACAGCGGCGCGAAACCCGTGTCGATCGTGCGCGAACCGCCGCGCGCGAGCTGCGAGCCGCGCCAGAGGGACGGATGGAGGGATTCGGGAGAAATGGAGGATGCGAGCATGACGCCACCCACAACTGTATGGATATACAGTATATGGCAATGCGTTCATGTCGCACAGTACTAGTACGAAACGGGGGTTTTGTCAGAGGGAAGCATGGAGGCGGCCAGGACGTTCATCATGATCCGGCGCGCCCGCCGCACAAACGCGCACGGCGTGAGCTTGATGCGGGCCTCGGGCACGCGATCGCCGACCGGATGCGGCAGCCTGCGGCGCAAACCGTCCGCTCGAATCCGCCGCCTGCTGCATCCCTTTCACTTCGAAACATCGGGCTGCCGGCCTGTCGCCCGCGCTTGCGGGTTCAATGGGCCAGGCCTGAATCGCGATCCCAGGCTATAGCGATGGGCCGGATGAAAAAAGCGTGCGAACGTGACGGGAACGCCAGCAGTCCAGGTTCGGCGCGTAAGAATGAGACACGGTTCGTTGACCTCGATCTCCAGCAGAAGCGCCTGCGCCTCCGACGGATGTGCCGCATCGACAACGTGCTCGATCTCGAGTTCGTGATGGGAAATATTGTTGAACAGATATTCCGACGGCGGCTCGACCGTAAAGTCCTGCGCGAGAAACGCCGGCGCGGCAGCCGGGTTCACATAGCGATCTTCGAGCTGAAGCGGTCGGCCATTGTCCAGGTGCACGCATATCAAGCGAAAGATCGGCGCGTTGGGCTCGATACCAAACGCGCCGGCGATTTCGGGAGGTGCGAATTCCGGCCGCTGCATCACGACGCGACAGGAATAGTCGTGCCCGCACGCCCGAATTTCGTCACGGATGTGCGTAATCACCAGCAGGTTCAATTTCGGCTTGCTCACCGCGACAAACGTGCCGATGCCCGCCACGCGCTCGAGCACGCCCTCTTCGGTCAGTTCCCGCAACGCCCGGTTGACCGTCATGCGTGCGACTCCATACGTCGTCGCCAAGTCGACCTCGGATGGAATGCGATCACCTGTATTCCATTCGCCTGCCCTCACCTTATCCCGGACAATCGTCTTGATCTGCTGAAACGGCACGCCTGCTTTAAGCATTGTGTTGTGAAATCCTGTCTGGATGGTCAACGTAACCGGTTGTCGCAGTGCCGACCCGCCGGCGGCGGCGTACGGCGTCAGCATTCAATCGCTTCGCTCGCCGAACAGCGCGTCGAGGAAGATGCGATTCTCCTCGTCCGTTCCGATCGTCACGCGAATGAAATCGTCGAGCCGGTACGCGCCAAGCGGCCGGACCACAACGCCCTTCTCAAGCAACCGCTGCGTCGCGGATTTCGCATCGGGAAGACGAATCGCGATGAAGTTTGCGTGCGTCTGAATGTATTCGAGTTCGCGCGCCTCGAGCGCGCCGGCAATCTGTGCGATCCCGGCGCGATTGCTCTCCTGCGTGCGACGCAGAAATTCGCGGTCCGCGAGGGCCGCCGAAGCGGCGCGCTGTGCCAATGCATTCACGCTGAATGTCGGCCGGATACGCGCGACCATATCGGCCATGTCCGCGCTCATCACACCATAGCCAATACGCAGCGATGCGAGTCCATAAGCTTTCGAGAACGTACGAGCGACGACCAGGTACGGATAACGCGCGACGAGCGACATCGCATCGACCCGCAACGACGGCGCCACGTAATCGATATACGCTTCGTCGAGTACGACGAGACGATCCTTGCCGGCCGTCGCGACGATTCGCTCGACGTCAGACGGCGTCATCAAGGTTCCCGTCGGGTTGTTCGGATTGCAGAGATAGACGAGGCGAATCAGCCTCTCCCTGTCGGCCTCGAGTTCCGCGCACATTGCATCGACATCGTGCGCATAATGCCGCGCGTCGACCGCCCATGCCTCGGCGCCACGCATCCGGATACTGATCGGATACGCCTGGAACGCATACTGCGAATACAGCCCCACGCGCCCCTCACTCAGTACGAGCGCCGCGCACAGATCGATCAGCTCATGCGAACCGTTCGTCACCGCGATCTGGTCCGGCGACACGCCGTGATAGCGGCCGAGTTCCGCCCTCAAGTCCGGCGCGTCGCTTTCCGGATAGCGCGCCAGACTTGCTTCGTCCCGCGACGCCAGGTCCGTCAATACAGCCGCGACGCGCGGGCTGCACCCCAGCGGATTTTCGTTCGACGCAAGCTTGATGATCCGCGACAGGCCATATTCGCGGGCAACCGATTGCGCCGAGCGTCCCGCGACGTATATCGGCAAGCTCCGGATATACGGTGGCACGCCGTCCACGTTCGTTTGAATATGAGTGTTGCCCATCGATTCTCCTGTCGTTGCACGGGCTTACGGTTCACGACGATACGCATCGCATCCACCGAAAACGCGCGCCCCGGTGGGCGCCAGTCGCCCAATGACCGGTCCGGCGATACCTGGCCGCCGCTAACGGTGCGTCGTCAGCGCTCGACCGCGCGCAAAAACTGGCCGATTCGCCCCCGCACGTCATGATCGACCGCGAGAATCATGTCGGGCGCCCCGGATTCGAGGATGACGCCGTCGGCGACGAAATGAATCCGGTCGGCGAGCTTGCGCGCGAAACCCATCTCATGCGTGACGATCGCCAGCGTCATGCCGGCTTCCGCCAGCGTCCTGATCGTATCGAGTACGCCAGCGACCAGTTCCGGATCGAGCGCTGACGTCGGCTCGTCGAACAGCACGACCTTCGGCTCCATCGCGAGCGCACGAGCAATCGCAACGCGTTGCTTCTGCCCGCCCGAGAGCTGATCCGGATAGTGATCGAGGCGCTGGGCGAGACCGACTTCGGCGAGAATCGCTTCGGCATCCGCTATCGCCCGATCACGCGCGCGGCCGAGCACATGAATCGGTCCTTCGATCACGTTCTCGAGAACGGTGCGATGTGCGAACAGATGGAACTGCTGGAACACCATCGGCATCTTGCGGCGCGCGGCGCGTAGCCGCGCCTCCGGCTTCACCCGGAACGAGCCGCCGTCGCTCCCGCACAGCGCTTCACCGTCGAACCGAATCTCTCCGCCGGTCGGCACGTCGAGGAAGTTGATACAGCGCAGCAGCGTCGATTTCCCTCCGCCGCTCGGCCCGATGAAGAAATTGATCTCGCCGGTCCGGATGCTGAGGTCTACCCCTTTCAGCACCGCGAGATTCCCGAACGATTTTTCCAGACCGCGCACCTCGATGATCGGCGTCGAACCGTCAGTCATGTCAGCCATCAAGAGTCACCCCCGCGCCGCGCTTCGTCCCGAACGTGCCGATTGCGCCTGCGGACGGGACGCGCGGCACCATGCGCAGGCCCCCACGATGCGCGGGGGTAAACTTCCGTTCGACCCATCGCACCGCGCGCGCTGCGGCAAAACTCATTGCGAAGTAGATGATCGCGACCATCAGATAAACCTGCATGCTCGCGAAGGTCTCCGCGATGACGATCGTGCCGTGCCGAAGCAGCTCGTTGACGGCGATGAACGACACGAGCGACGAGTCTTTCATTAGCGATATGAAGTAGCCGCCGACGGTCGGTAGCGCGACCTTCATCGCCTGCGGCAGGATCACGCGCCGGTATATCTGCGCGTTCGACATGCCGATGGTCATGCCAGCCTCACGCTGCCCCGTGTCGATCGACTGGATCGCCGCCCTGAACACCTCCGACAGATAGGCGCCGAGATTGAGCGTCAGGCCGAGCACGCCGGCCCAGAAGCCCGGCAGTGTCAGTCCAATCTGAGGCAACGTGAAATAGATCACGAGCAGCTGGACGACCAGCGGCACATCACGCCAGATCTCCACGTAGCAATTCAGTGGCCAGACGATCCAGCGGCGCGGCGACAACCTGCCGATCGCAACGACGAGCCCCAGTGCAATCGCGCAAAGCATGCTGATCAGGGAAAGCTCGATCGTGATCAACGCACCTTTCAACAGAAACGGGAAGTACCGCGGGATCATGTGAAAGAGGAATTCGTTCATGTCACCGCCCTACTTCGTCAACGATGCCTGTTCGGCCGACCATGCGCCGTATTGGCTCAGAATGCGCTGCCGCGTCCCGTCCTGGTCCATCGATTGCAACGCGTGATTGACCGCGTTGAGCAGGTCCGCGCATTCGGTCCGAACGGCGACTGCGCTGGCCCCGAACCGGTAGTTCGCTTTCGCCTCAGCATCGACCCATTCGGGTTTGGGATGATAGAAAATCGGCTGGCCTACCACGCGGAGATTCTTCATTTTCTCGCGCTGACCAAGCAGCGTGCCTTGATCGAGCAGGACCGCGTCGACCTGATTGTTCTGCAGCGCGACGAACGGCTCGCCGAACGAGTTGAAATCCATCACATCGCCGATCTTGCCCTCGTCCATCAGGCGATGCGCATTCACCGAATCGTTCGTACCAAGCGTCGTGCCAACCTTCTTCCCCTTCAGATCGGCCGGCGACCGGATCGGCGAATCGTTCTTCACGATGATCTGGTCATAGAGCAGGAAATACGGGCGGGAGAACTGCACGTTCGCCATCCTGATGCGTTCCTGCGTCGCCGACATCGACGAGAAGATCACGTCCCATCGCTTCGACTTCAACCCCGGAATCAGGGTGCTCCATTCGGTGACCACGTACTCCGTCCTGGGCACGCCGATGCGCTTGCCGACCTCCTTGAACAGTTCCGCCTCGAAGCCGCCATAAGAGCCGTCCTCGTTCTGCCAGACAAACGGGCGCGTTCCCATCAGGCCATTGCCCGAGCGCAGCACGCCAGCGGATCTGACATCGTCGAGACATCCCGCGTGGGCGCCCGGCACGGCATTCGGTAGCAGCGTGACGGCAGACAGGACGAGCAGACGCTTGATGGCTTTCATGGCAAAGACTCCGAACGTGAGGGTAGACGGGCGTCAAAAGGAGTTCACCGCATGCGACGTCGCGTTCGCCTCTGCCGGGTGACTCTGCAAGCGGTCTAGACCAGACTAGACCGCGGCCGCTTATTTTCAAGAGTGTTTTCTTTGCAAACCCACCAACAAACCGAAATAAAACCTCAACACACTGATTTATATACATGTTTTTAGCGTCAGTGATTTCACCCATAGGGCCTTCACCCATATCCAAACCGGACTAGACTGTCAGATCGTACCGGCACTGCACGCCGGACCGGGCAGCATCACCGTACGCGGGAGCCGAGATCGGAATACCGTGGCGATGGCGATGCATCGAGCCAGTCATCCTTGCCGCGAGGACGAGCGATCACTTATGGAAACGATCCTGCACACCCTGATGTCCACACTCGGTGACGACGCGATACGGACGGGCGCGGCTATCGACGACCGTTATCTTGGTGACTGGAGTCGAAAGTCCGCGCATCGTCCACTTGCGGTCGTGCTCCCCCGAACGACCGAGCAAGTCGCGACGACGCTGCGGCTATGCAACGACGCACGCCAGAGCGTCGTTCCCCAGGGCGGACTGACCGGCCTCGCGGGCGGAGCCGTACCGACCATGCGGGACATCTGCATTTCGCTGGAACGGATGACAGGCATCGAGGAGATCGACGCGTCCGCGTCGACGATGACGGTACTTTCGGGAACGACGCTTCAAACGATTCAGGAAGCCGCATCAGAGGCCGGCTTCGAATTCCCGCTCGATCTCGGCGCTCGCGGTACCTGCCAGATCGGCGGCAACCTTGCCACGAATGCTGGCGGCATTCGCGTCATCCAGTCCGGAATGGTCCGAGACCAGGTGCTCGGGCTCGAGGTCGTCCTGGCGGACGGCAGCGTGCTGAGCGGAATGGGCAAGATGGTCAAAAACAATACGGGCTACGATCTGCGCCATCTGTTCATCGGATCCGAAGGCACGCTCGGCATCATTACGCGTGCGGTATTGCGTCTCGCGCCGCGCCCGACGCATCGCAACACCGTGCTGTGCGCACTGCCTGGCTATCGCGGCGCGGTCGATCTGTTGCAGTTGCTGAGAACGCGCTTCGGCAAGGAACTCAGCGCGTTCGAACTGATGTGGCCGGACTTCTTCACGCTGGGTGTATCGCTGTCGCGCAGCAAGCACAGCCCGCTTTCCGCTGCGTACCCGCTGTACGCATTGATCGAACAGACCGGTCACGCCGATGGCAACGATGAGCGACTCGCCGACGTGCTGGGCGAACACCTCGAATCGGGCCTCGTGCTCGACGCCGTGCTCGCGCAATCCGATACGCAAGCACACGCGCTTTGGGAGATCCGTGAGGCAACGTCCGAATTTCCCGTCAAGCTCGCCCCGATCAATTTCGACATCAGCATACCGATCGGCGCGATCGGCCAATTCGTCGACACATGCCGCGGCGTGCTCGCGCAACGCTGGCCAAGCAGTCGGGCCTATTTCTTCGGCCACATCGGCGACTCGAACCTTCATATCACCGTCGACGGGCACACGATCCCCGATGTGCCACCCGACGCGGTGGAAAGCGCGATCTATGAACTCGTCAGAGCCTTTCAAGGTTCCGTGTCAGCCGAACACGGCATCGGCACGCACAAGCGCGCATTTCTCGGCTATACGCGAAGCAATACGGAACTCGCATGCATGCGGGCGATCAAGCATGCGCTCGATCCGAACGACATCCTCAATCCCGGCAAGCTCTTTTCTTGAGTCCGCATCGGACATCAGCGCCGATGACTGAATCCGGCGCGATGCTGCCCCTGCATCGCGCCGGCCCACCTGCCGCACATCAGCCGAGCAGCAACGCGTCGTCGTCGAACTGCTCGTGCCGCACCTTCTCGAACATCTGCAGCAGGTCCGGCACGTCGAGCACGACCTGCCCCTGATGCAGTATCACCGTGCGGTCTCCGTAGTCGAGCGCCTGCCGCACGCTGTGTGTCACCATCATCGTCGTGAGCTTGCTCTCGGTGACGATGCGCGCGGTCAGCTCCAGCACGAACGCGGCCGTCTTCGGGTCGAGCGCGGCCGTGCGCCCGTCGAGCAGCAGGATCCGCGACGGCCGCAGCGATGCCATCAGCAGGCTCACCGCCTGCCGCCGCGCCACTGCGAAGCGCGCACGACTCCCGGCCGGCGGCGCTCCGCACCGCCCCCGGCGCAACGCATCAGCCGCCCTTTCCGCTTTACGTTATGCTGTCCGCCGACCCGATCCACACCATCGGAGGGCCTATGAAACGGGGGATCCGTGCGATCGCATGCGCGGCCGTCGCGCTAACGCTGCCGGGTGCGGCATTCGCGCTGACCGACGGCTACGCGCAATACGACGACTGCATGCTGGGCGCGCTGCGCGAGAGCCGCAACGGCGTGGCCGCGCAGCTGATCCAGCGCTCGTGCGACGCGCTGTACCGCAACAACGCGATGCTGCTGCCGCGCGAGCGGCGCTTCCACGAGTGCGTCGTGCAGTCGCTGCCGGGCGTGCGCGACAACTACGCGATCCAGCAGATCATGGCGATCTGCTCGCGGCGCGGCGAGATGTGAGCCCGCGCTGAACGCCGCGCGCCGCGCAATGGTCTGCCGGCCGCACCAACGAAAAAGGCCTGCGCGATGCAGGCCTCTTCGTTTCAACGGTCCGACCGGTGTGCGGCGTTCAGAACGACGCAACCATCGAGCCCTTGAACTGCTTCTTGATGAATTCCCGCACTTCCGCCGACTGGTACGCCTTGACCAGCTTCTTCACCCACGGCTGATCCTTGTCCTTCGCGCGCACGGCGATCAGGTTCGCATACGGGCTCGTCAGCGATTCGAGCGCGATCGCGTCCTTGGTCGGCTGCAGGTTCGCGGCGAGCGCGTAGTTCGTGTTGATCACGGCGGCGTCGACGTCCGACAGCACGCGCGGCAGTTGCGCGGCGTCCAGCTCGGAGATCTTCAGCTTCTTCGGGTTCTCGGCGATGTCGAGCACCGTCGCGTTGTTGCCGCCCGTGCCGGCGCCCGTCTTCAGCTTGATCACGCCTTGCGTCTGCAGCAGCAGCAGCGCGCGGTTCTCGTTCGACGGATCGTTCGGCACCGCGAGCTTCGCGCCTTGCGGCAGGTCCTTCAGCGCCTTGAACTTCTTCGAGTACACGCCGATCGGCGAGATGTAGGTCAGGCCCGCGCTGACGATCTTGTAGCCGCGCTGCTTCACCTGGCTGTCGAGGTAGGGCTGGTGCTGGAAGCTGTTCGCGTCGAGGTCGCCCGAGTCGAGCGCCGCGTTCGGCTGCACGTAGTCGTTGAACTCGATGACCTTCACGTTCAGGCCTTCCTTCTCCTTCGCGACCTTCTGCACGACCTGCCACACTTCCGCATCCGGGCCGGCCACCGTGCCGACCTTGATGACCTTGTCCTCGGCGTGCGCGCCCGCCGACAGCGTCAGCGCGGCACCGGTGGCCAGCACGGAAAATACCTTCAGGAGACTGCGACGCTTCATCTGTTTCTCGCTTTCTTGCTAACTGAAAATGGGGCGCGATACGGGTATCCCCGGACTCGCAGGAAGGGGCAAATGGTGTCACAGGATCGGCCGGAAGTGAAATACATCCCGCTCATATGGGTATGCACCGCGGCGGTGCTGGTGGACGATGCGCGACGACGGCCGGCACGACAGGGAACGGCCGCTGTGCTAAAAAGACCGGCCGACCGGCACACCACGCGCCGGCGACAATTCCAGGGCCATCCATGTACGTCATCGACATCCACTACAACGCATCGCTCGAGCGCATCGACGATGCACTCGAACGCCACCGTGCGTATCTGCAGCCGCTGTTCGAGCGCGGCATCTTCATCGCGGCGGGGCCGAAGGTGCCGCGCGAAGGCGGCGTGATCCTCGCGGCCCGCATCGACCGCGACGAACTGGACGCGATCCTCGAGACCGATCCGTTCGTGACCGAAGGGCTCGCGACGTATCGCGTGACGGAATTCCGGATCACGCGTGCCGCGCAAGGCTTCAACGTGCCGGCGCTGCCGTAACGCGCGCAAGCGCGTCAGCGCACGAATGTTCATACGCAGCCGCCCCGCGAGGCGGCGCATGCAGATCGAGGGGAAGAAGGAGGAATGCGTGACGGCGCGTCGCGGCCGTCACGCGTAGCGCCAGGCGAGCGCCCGGGCGAACCTGCGGCGTACGCCGTTCAGTCGACCAGCAGCTTCAGGTCGTGGACCCACGGGCCGGGGCCCTGGCCGTCGCGCACGAACAGGCGCAGCTTGCCGTCGCGATCGAACACGTAGCTCGCGGCGGTGTGATCCATCGTGTAGCTGCCGGGCGTCTTGCCGGGCACCTTCGCGTAGTACACGCGGAAATCCTTCGTGACCTTCTTGAGCGCCGCCTCGTCGGCCGGCCGCAGCCCGATGAACGACGGATCGAACGCGGGCACGTACTGGCCGAGCAGCGCGGGCGTGTCGCGCTCCGGATCGATGGTGACGAACAGCACCTGCACGCGCTTCGCGGCATCGGGGCCGAGCTGCTTCAGCGCTTCGGACAGTTCGGCCATCGTCGTCGGACATACGTCCGGGCAGTGCGTATAGCCGAAGAACACCACGACCGCCCGGCCCTTGAAGTCGCCGAGCGTGCGCACCTTGCCCGCCGTATCCGGCAGCGAGAAATCGCTGCCGAACTGCGTGTTGCCGGTGATGTCGAGATTCTGGAATTTCGGCGCGTTGTCGCAGCCGGCGAGCAGTGTGGCTGCCGCGAATGCGGACGCGAGCATCCAGCCTTGGCGCGCGCGGCGCCCGAACCATGAATGGAGCATTGCGTTCAAACCGTGCGGTTACACGCCGAGCAACGGGCGCGCATAGTGATCGACGAGCAGCGCGGCGAACAGCAGCGACAGGTAGACGATCGAGTAACGGAAAGCCTTGCGGGCGAGTTCGTCCGAATAGTCGCGATGGATCTTCCACGCATACGCGAGGAACACCGCGCCGAGCAGCACCGCGCTCGTCAGGTAGACGGCGCCGCTCATCCCGGAGATGAACGGCATCAGCGTGACCGCGAACAGGATCACCGTGTACAGCAGGATGTGCAGCCGCGTGAACTTCTCGCCGTGCGTGACGGGCAGCATCGGCAGGCCCGCGTTTTCGTAGTCCTTGCGGCGATAGAGCGCCAGCACCCAGAAATGCGGCGGCGTCCACACGAAGATGATCAGCACGAGGATCCACGCGTCGCCGGGCACCGCGCCGGTGACCGCGGCCCAGCCGAGCGCCGGCGGCATCGCGCCCGATGCGCCGCCGATCACGATGTTCTGCGGCGTCATCGGCTTGAGCAGCAGCGTGTAGATCACCGCGTAGCCGACGAACGTCGCGATCGTCAGCCACATCGTCAGCGGGTTCGTGAAGGTATAGAGCGTCCATGCGCCGACGCTGCCCAGCACGGCCGAGAACAGCAGGATCTGCGGCGTCGTGATCTCGCCGCGCGCGGACGGACGCCACGCGGTACGGCGCATCATCGCGTCGATCTTCTGCTCGACGAGGCAGTTGATCGCGAACGCGGCGCCGGCCAGCAGCCAGATGCCGACCGTGCCGCCGATCAGCACATGCCACGGCACCATGCCCGGCGTCGCGAGAAACATGCCGATCACCGCGCAGAACACCGCGAGCTGCGTGACACGCGGCTTCGTCAGCGCCATGTACTGCGAGAACCGGCTACCGGGCGATTGGGAAAGGGTGCTTTGCATGGGGACGGTCACGCCGGGGCGGCGTCGCGCGCGGGCTGCACGACACGGCCGGGGCGGCTTGAAAGGATGCGAAAGTTTAACATGACGACGAGCAGCAGCAGGATCGCGGCGCCGCCGTTGTGCGCGACGGCGACCGGCAGCGGCCACTGCAGCACGATGTTGGTCAGGCCCGTCAGGAACTGCAGCAGAACCACCAGCAGCACGCCGTTCGCGGGCCGACGCAGCGACTCGAAGCGGCGCATCTTCAGCGCGAACGCGACCAGGTACGCGACGACGACGAACGCGAACGTGCGGTGGGTCCAGTGGATCGCGACCAGCGCATCCTGCGTGATCGCGTCGCCGTCCTTCGTCATGCCGAGCGCGCGCCACAGATGGAAGCCCTGACCGAAGTTCATCGGCGGCATCCACTGACCGTTGCAGGTCGGGAAGTCGGTACACGCGAGCACCGCGTAGTTGGTGCTCACCCAGCCGCCGAGCGCGATCTGCACGACCAGCAGCACCAGCGCCGCGAGCGCGGCCGCGCGGTAGCGGCCGGCCTCCGGGTCATGCGACGGCAGCGGCGTCTGCCGCGCCGCGAGCCAGCCGAGCGTGCCGAGCAGCATGAGGCCGAGCAGCAGGTGGGTCGTGACGATCACCGGCTGCAGCTTCATCGTGACCGTCCACGCGCCGAACACGCCCTGCACGACGATCAGCAGCAAGAGGCTCATCGGCCACCACGGCGACACGTGCAGCGGGCGGCGGCGCAGCCGCGCGGACCAGGCGATCACGACCTGCGCGATGATCAGCACGCCGATCGCCATCGCGAAATAGCGGTGGATCATCTCGATCCACGCCTTCGTCATGCTGACGGGGCCGGTCGGCATCGCCCGGTGCGCGGCCGTGATCGCGGCGTGCGCGATGAACGGCGACGACGTGCCGTAGCAGCCGGGCCAGTCGGGGCAGCCGAGGCCCGAATCGGTCAGCCGCGTGAAGCCGCCGAACATCACCAGGTCGAGGGTCAGGAACGTGGTGATCCACACCAGCTTGCGGAACTTGTCGTCGTCGGCCTTCACCCACACGTACGACAGCGGCAGCAGCGCGATGCAGAGGCCGATCAGGCCGAGTTGCAGTAGATACGACATCGAATGGTTGCCTCGTCGTCTCGCCTTAGCCGATGCTCGACCACTTCAGCAGCTTGGTCACGTCCGACTTGATCTTGCTGGGATTCGGGTCCTTCGGGAAACGCATCATCAGGTTGCCGTTCGGATCGACCATGTAGAGGTGGTCGCTGTCCTTCGTGCCGGCGTCGGCCGGCAGCCATGCAGCCACCGCGGCCGGATCGGCGACCAGCCGGCGCGTGTCCGGATAGGCTTCCAGAACCTTCTGCGGAATCGCGCCCGCATCGCTGCGCAGCCACACCATCGTGATCCGGTGCCGCTCGCCCGCCTGCGTGACGCGGATCTGGCGCATGAAGTAGAGCTTTTGCGCGCATGCATCGTCGCACGCGCTGCGGTCGGTCATCACGAACAGCCACACGCCGCGCAGCGACGACAGCGGCACCGTCTTGCCGGTTTCGTCGGTGACCTGCAGGTCGGCAGGGATCGGCCGCTGCGGCTCGATCAGCGTGCCGTAGTTGGTCGAGCCGCCCTTCGGCTTGATCACGTAATAGGTGAAGTACGACGCGATGATCGGCGCCGCGCACACGAGACCCAGCAGCACGAGCATCCAGCGGCCGCGCTTGCGGGCCGCGGGCGAGATCGGCGCGGCGGCCGGACCCTGACGGGAAGATTGCATGGACAAATCAGACCTCTCGAAACGAACCCGCGGCGCGTGCGCCGCGTCCTGCCATGGCGCTCACGCGCCGGCCGACTTCTTCGCCGCACGCCGCGCGGCGTACAGGCCGAAGCCGAGCGCGACCGCCGCCATGGCCCACCACTGAAACATGTAACCGTAATTGCGCTCGACGCCGGTCGTCGCCGCCGGCCAGTCGCGCACGAGCTTGTCGCCGTCGTCGCTCGTCTGCTGGATCACGAACGGCTGCAGCGGCAGCCCCGTTTCCTTCGCATACGCGGCGACGTCCAGGTTCTGCCGGATCTTCTGGTGCGCGGCCGAGCCGCCTTCGCCGAGCTCGAACGCGCGCGACGCGTCGGCGCGCGCGATGCCTTCGATCTCGATCTCGCCGCCGGGCGTCGGGAACGGCTCGATCGCCGTGCGATCGGCGATGTTGCGCGGCAGCCAGCCGCGGTTCACCAGCACGGCGCCGCCGCCCGTGAGTTTAAACGGCATCACGACGTAAAAACCCGGCTGGTCGTTATACGGCCGATTGTCGAGGAACACCGCCTGCTCCGGCAGGAAGCGGCCCTTCGCCCGCACGCGGTGGAACTCGATCGACGCGAGCGGAATCGGCTGCGCGCCGACGTCGACCGGCGCCGCGTGCTCGTAACGCACGACGTTCGCCTGCAGCGCTTCCTTCTGGTGCGCGCGCTCGCGCTGCCAGAACCCGAGGCGAATCGTGACCGCGACGACGACGAGAATCAGCAGCGCAGGCAGCCAGCGGATCTTCATCGGGCCACCCGCGAGGCGCATTCGCGAAAGCGAAGTGCGATAATTATCCTCTTCCTTTCGAATTGCCGTCGTCCGGTTCGTGTCATGCACATCCTCGTTCCCATCGCCTTCGTCCTCATCGTCGCCAGCATGGGCTCGGCGCTCTACTTCATGATGCAAGACCGCGGCCATACGAAACGCATGGTGTGGTCGCTTGCCACCCGTGTCGGGCTGTCGATCTCGCTGTTCCTGTTCATCCTGTTCGCGAACTGGATGGGCTGGATCCATTCGACCGGCCTGCCGATCGGGCGTTGATGCCTTCACCGCGCCGGCCTCTATAACGCTGTGACATTTCGCCGCACAGCGGCGCTACCAAGCAAAAGCGCCGCCTGACTGAGTCGCGGCGGCGCCGGATTGGCGTTGAGCGCAAGCAGCCGGCCGCTGCCCCGTCCCCGCCAATGAAAACGGCCCGCGCATCGGTGCGCGGGCCGTTGTTGCATTTACAGCCAGTAGACGACGACGTACAGGCCGAGCCAGACGACGTCGACGAAGTGCCAGTACCACGCGGCGCCTTCGAATGCGAAGTGATGATCCGGCTTGAAGTGGCCGCGGATCATCCGCACCAGCACCACCGCGAGCATCGTGCCGCCGAGGAACACGTGGAAGCCGTGGAAGCCCGTCAGCAGGAAGAACGTCGAGCCGTACACGCCCGAATTCAGCGTCAGGTTCAGTTCGTTGTACGCGTGGTAGTACTCGAAGCCCTGCGTGAACAGGAAGCAGACGCCGAGCACGAGCGTCGCGGCCAGCCACGCGATCGCCTTGTTGCGATGATTGTCGCGCAGCGCGTGGTGCGACACCGTCAGCGTCGCGCCCGACGACAGCAGCAGCGCCGTGTTCAGCGTCGGGATCGGCCACGGGCCCATCGTCTTGAAGTGACCGGCGAGCGCGGCCGGGCCTTCGTTCGGCCACACGGCGGAGAAATCCGGCCAGATCAGCTTGTAGTCGAGGCTGCCGAGCTGGTGCAGCGCGATTTCACGCGCGTAGAACAGCGCGCCGAAGAATGCGCCGAAGAACATGACTTCGGAGAAGATGAACCAGCTCATGCTCCAGCGGTACGACTTGTCGACGTTCTTGCCGTAATGACCGCCTTCCGATTCGGCGATCGAATCGCCGAACCAGTGGTACAGCGTGAAGAGCAACCACAGCAGGCCGAGCAGCGCCGTGTACGGAGCCCAGTCGTGACCGTTGATCCACAGCGCCACCGACGCGAGCATGACCAGCAGGCCGCAGGCCGCGCTGATCGGATGCTGCGACGGATGCGGCACGAAATAGTACGGGGTCTGGTTTTGACCGCTCATGCTTGATTCTCCACTTCAGTCCAATTTGTGTACCGGAAACCGCTCCGGCTTTATTTCTTGCACGGCACGACCGCCGCCGCTCTTTCCCGCACGCAGCGCCCGGGCGCTACGCACTGCATTCTTTCGTGGCCGCGAGCCTCAGCCCACGACCGCACGCACGATCAGGATCAGCACGCCGATGAACACACCGGCCGCGATCAACGCGACGATCAGCACGTGCAGCGGATTGAGCTGCGTCGCGTCGGCCTCCAGGTCGCGCCGCTTGCGCACCCCGAAGAACGACCACAACACCGCTCGCAACGCCTGGCCGAACGACCCGCTCCGCTTGGTCTCTGTCACTGCCGTCTCCGTCGTCATGCGTCCGGCTTCGCGTCGCCCTGCGCCGCCGTCTTGCGCGGTGCCGGCGCCGGCGCGGCCGGCGTGTTCAGCTCGAAGAACGTGTACGACAGCGTGATCGTCTTCACGTCCTTCGGCAGCTTCGGATCGATCACGAACACCACCTGCATCTTGCGCGACTCGTTCGCAGCCAGCGTCTGCTGCGTGAAGCAAAAACACTCGATCTTCTTGAAGAACTCCGTCGCCTGCTTCGGCGCGTAGCTCGGAATCGCCTGCGCCACCACCGGCCGGCCCTGCCCGTTGGTCACGTCGTATACGATCGTCGTCAGCTCGCCCGGATGCACGTCGAGGCTGTTGCGCTCCGGCTTGAAACCGAGCGGGCCGCGCGCATTCGCATCGAACTCGACCGACACCGTGCGGCTCATGTCGACCTGCGAGTTCTTCACCTCGCGTTCGCTGACATCGCGCTGCACCAGGTTGTTGATGCCGGTGATCTGGCAGATCGCGCGATACATCGGAATCAGCGCGAAGCCGAAGCCGAACATCAGTCCGGCCACGACGAAGAGCTTCACCAGCATCGAACGATTGAATGCGCGATCGACGGCGCCCTCTTCCGGCTTCGACATACGACGACTTCCTCGCTACTGCGTCAGTTACTGCATATCAGTGAGTGGACAGCCACCACTGCTTGATCACGACACCCACAAAAAAAACGGCGGCGATGACGAGCAGGATGAGGCCGAGCCGCTTGTTGCCCGCGCGAATCTGCTCGGGCGTTCGTCTTTGTTGTGGATTCCGGTTCATCTGAAACTTCGCTGAAACTTCGCTGATACATCGATCCGGCGCCCGCCGCGCCTGCCTGCGCGGCAGGCAGCGGCGGAACGCCGGGTGAAACTTATTCGACGTGCGGCGGTTGTTCGAACGTGTGGAAGGGAGCCGGGCTCGGCACCGTCCACTCGAGACCCGTCGCGCCATCCCACGGCTTGTCCGACGCCTTTTCCAGGTCGCCGCCGCCACGGTAGGCCGGCAGCGCGACCGCGAACAGGAAGTACACCTGCGCGAGGCCGAAGCCGAATGCGCCGATCGTCGCCACCTGGTTGAAGTCCGTGAACTGCGCCGGGTAGTCCGCATAACGACGCGGCATGCCCGCGAGACCGACGAAGTGCATCGGGAAGAACGTCAGGTTGAAGAAGATCATCGACGACCAGAAGTGGATCTTGCCGCGCGTCTCGTTGTACATCCAGCCCGTCCACTTCGGCGCCCAGTAGTACCAGCCCGAGAACAGCGCGAACAGGGAGCCTGCCACCAGCACGTAGTGGAAGTGCGCCACCACGAAGTAGGTGCCGTGGTACTGGATGTCGAGCGGTGCCATCGCCAGCATCAGGCCCGTCAGGCCGCCGAACGTGAACACGAACAGGAAGCCGATCGCGAACAGCATCGGGGTTTCGAACGTCATCGAGCCGCGCCACATCGTCGCGAGCCAGTTGAACACCTTCACGCCCGTCGGCACCGCGATCAGCATCGTCGCGTACATGAAGAACAGCTGGCCGGTGACCGGCATGCCCGTGGCGAACATGTGGTGCGCCCAGACCATGAACGACAGGATCGCGATCGACGCCGTCGCATACACCATCGAGCTATAGCCGAACAGCGTCTTGCGTGCGAACGCCGGGATCACCTGCGACACGATCCCGAACGCCGGCAGAATCATGATGTACACCTCGGGATGGCCGAAGAACCAGAAGATGTGCTGGTACATCACCGGGTCGCCGCCGCCTGCCGCGTTGAAGAACGACGTGCCGAAGTGGCGGTCGAACAGCACCATCGTGATCGCGCCTGCCAGAACCGGCATCACGGCGATCAGCAGGTACGCGGTGATCAGCCAGGTCCATGCGAACATCGGCATCTTCATCAGCGTCATGCCCGGTGCGCGCATGTTCAGGATCGTCACGACGATGTTGATCCCGCCCATGATCGACGACGCGCCCATGATGTGGACCGCGAAGATCGCGAAGTCCATGCCCGGGCCCATCTGCGTCGACAGCGGTGCGTACAGCGTCCAGCCGGCAGCCGTCGCGCCGCCCGGCGCGAAGAACGAACCGACCAGCAGCACGGCCGCGACCGGCAGCAGCCAGAAGCTGAAGTTGTTCATCCGCGCGAACGCCATGTCGGACGCGCCGATCTGCAGCGGAATCATCCAGTTCGCGAAGCCGACGAACGCCGGCATGATCGCGCCGAACACCATGATCAGGCCGTGCATCGTCGTGAGTTCGTTGAAGAACTCCGGACGCATGATCTGCAGGCCCGGCTCGAACAGCTCGGCACGGATGCCGAGTGCCATCACGCCGCCCGACAGGAACATGATGAACGAGAACAGCAGGTACAGCGTACCGATGTCCTTGTGGTTGGTGGCGAACAGCCAGCGCCGCCAGCCGTGCGGCATTTCGTGCGCGTGGTCGTCGTGCGCGTGGTCCGCGGCTACGTCGTGCCCGATGCTAGACATGAGAATCTCCTAATGCGAATACGTCGACTAACTCAGCGACACGTCAAGCCGCCGGCCCGATCTCGACCCGCCGGGCTTCCTTCGCGTCAGCCCCGCCCGTGATCGTTTCCGGCTTTTTGAGAATAATGTGGTCTTCCGCCACGCCTGCTGCCTTCAGCGCGTCGCGCACGGCCTGTGCACGATGCTTGGCCAGTTCGGCGTTCGCGTCGGCCGAGCCCGTCTTGTCGGTGAAACCCGACAGCGCGAGCTTCGCGTCCGGATGTGCCTTCGCATAGTCGGCCGCTGCGGCGATCGCCGCCTTCGCGTCGGCCGGCAGCACGCTCTTGCCCGTTTCGAAGTAGATCGTCGACACAGCCGCCGATGCCGACGCTGCCGCCGGTTGCTCGGCCGCACCCGACGCGGCTTGCGCCGGTGCCGAGGCCGCTTCGGCCGGCGCCGCGGCGCCCGCCACGTCTTCCGGCATCTTGCCGTTGCGCGCGTCGGTCACTTGCTTCGGCTGCAGCAGGTCGTTCTTGTGGTTGCCCCACGAGTTGCGCTCGTACGTGATGACCGATGCGATGTCGAGGTCCGACAGCGACGCCCACGACGGCATCGCACCCTTGCCGTGCAGCACACGCTCGACGTGGCCGGCGATCGGGCCGTTCACGATCGGGCTGCCGTCCATCGCCGGGAAGGCGCCGAGGCCCTTGCCGTTCACCTGGTGGCAGGCCGCGCAGTTCGCCTTGTAGACTTCCTCGCCGTGCGCGACGAGTTCGGCCATCGTGTAAACCTTGTTCGGATCGACCGACGCGCTGGCCAGCTTGGCCTTCTGCGCGCTCACCCACTTCGCGTAGTCGTCGTCCGACAGCACCACGACCACGACCGGCATGAACGCGTGTTCCTTGCCGCACAGTTCGGTACAGAAGCCGCGGAACGTGCCGACCTTGTCGGCCTTGAACCACGTATCGCGCACGAAGCCGGGGATCGCATCCTGCTTCACGCCGAACGCCGGCACGTACCACGAGTGAACGACGTCGTTCGCGGTCGTGATGATGCGGATCTTCTTGTTGACCGGCACGACGAGCGGGTTGTCGACTTCCTGCAGGTAGGTCTCGGTGATCGGCTTCTTGCCCATCACTTCGTCACGCGGGGTGCTGAGCGTCGACAGGAAGCTGATGCCCTCGCCCGGCCCCTTCACGTAGTCGTAGCCCCACTTCCACTGGTAGCCGGTGACCTTGATCGTGAGATCGGCGTTGGTCGTGTCCTTCATCGCGACGACGGCCTTCGTGGCCGGCAGCGCCATCAGCACGACGATGATGAACGGCACGATCGTCCAGATGATTTCGACGGTCGTGCTTTCATGGAAATTGGCGGCCTTGTGGCCTTTGGATTTGCGGTGCGCGAAGATCGAATAGAACATCACGCCGAACACGCCGACGAAGATCACCGTACACAGGATCAGCATCATCGTGTGGAGATCGTAGAGCTCCTCGGCGATCTTCGTGACAGGCGGCTGAAAGTTGATCTCGTTGACGCGGGGGCCGCCCGGGCTATCACCGACCGCCAGAGCCGCGCCGGCAAAGAGCAATCCGCTGCATGCCAGCACGCCCGTGAGGGCTCGCTTGATTGTTTTCATAGCATCCTTACCCAAAATTTCCATTCAAACCCTCCCCCGTCGCAAGGCGCCGGCCTGTTCCGGCCGGTGCCCGCGCCTCGTCAGCCGCAGCGCCTGAGCGACACGCGCAGTTCGTCGGCGAACTGCGCACGCTTGTGCTGCGCGAGATGCTGCCCGATTACGACGGTCTGCCCGCGCGATACCAGTCGAATCGGATCGCGTGGCGTCGCACCCGGCTCGACCCGCACCCAGCGCGGATTGAATTCGATCTGCGTGAGCCGCTCCGCATCCATCCGCTCGATCACGAGCCGGTGCGGAAACAGCCTGATGCGCTCGTAATCGACCGCATGACGGGCATGGATCGCAAACGCGACGCCGACCGCCAGCAATTCGATTCCCGTGAAGGGCATGACGAGCCAAGCCCCCCGCCACATCAGCACTGCCGCGATCACCAGCGAGAAGCCCGCGAGCGACGCGTAAAACAGCACGAACTGGCGCGGCGACACCGAACAGTTGCGTTTCATGAGCCAGTCTTCGAGGACCGGTTCATCGTTCGTCTCCGCCGACACCCTTGCTGCTTCCATCGCCGCCTCACGCGAATGGCATGCGATGCATGCCTGCATCGGACTCGTCGGCCCGTATTGCGGGGACCCCGGGACGACAAGCTGACGCATTATAGGCGGGTTCAATGGCATCCACAAGCAAGCGGCTATCGGCCCGCGAGCCAAGCGCCACAAGCTTCCCGGCCGTTTTTGGCGTCTATTCGACCCCGCTTTGCGCCGCTAATTTCAGACATAACAAAACCCCTCTTTACCGCTTTACCGATTCTTCGGACGCCCCTTTCCGATATCTTCGATGCGCACGATGCCGTGCCCCTCGGCGGTCGTGCGCGGCACGGCCTTCCATGCGTGGCCGTAGATCACCTCGAACGTCAGGGCAATCGTGCCGTCCGCGCGCCGGCGCGCTTCCAGCGCGTCGCCGAGCGCCGCGCGAAAGCGCCGCGCCGCGTGCTGCGGCACCGCGCGATCGAACGGATAGGCGCCCCAGCGGCGCACGTCGGCCAGCAGGGAATCGGGGGTCTTGTACGTGACGGTCAGCACTTCCTGGTCCATCACCGGAATCTCGAAGCCGCTCTCGACGAGCATGTCGCCGAGGTCGTGCATGTCGACGAAATCGACGACGCGCGCGGCCGGCGGTGCAATGCCGAGCGCCGCTTCGGCGTCTGCGCAGGCCGCGCGCAGCTCGCGCAGCGTGTCGGGGCCGAGCGTGCTGAACATCAGCAGGCCGTTCACGCGCAGCACGCGCTGCCATTCAGGGAACACCGTATCGGGACGCGAATGCCAGTGCAGCGCGAGATTCGACCAGATCAGGTCGAACGCGCCGGCCGCGAACGGCAGCACCGAGAAGTCGGCCTGCGCGACGCGCGGGCCGCGCTGGCCCAGCGCCCGGCCGAGCGACGCGGGCAGCCAGCGGCGCCAGCTCGCCTGCTCGACCTCGCGCTGGCCCGCCCGTGCGAGCATCGCGCCGGACAGGTCGACGCCGAACACCGGGGCTTCGGGAAAGCGCGCGCGCAGCGCCGGCAGGTCGTCGCCCGGGCCGCAGCCTGCGTCGAGCACGGCCGCGGGGCTCACCTTGATGTATTCGAGGCGCTCGTTCATCCGCTGCGCGATCTCGCGCGGCAGGAACGCGACCGCGTCGAACGTGGCGGCGCGGCGATCGAAGATCCGCCGCAGACGCCGGGCGTCATTGGCCGGACGGCCGGTTGAAGTCGAAGCTGGGGACATGTCGGGCACACTGGCGAAGAGCCCGAAGTATACTCGCTCGCCTCGTAGCCTTCATCGAGACGGGGCCGCCAGGAGTGTTCGCGATGGATCGCAGTTCCGCCCCGCGCCCGATGCGCGTCGTTTTGTCGCAGGTTCGCGCGCTGGCCGTGCGCGTCGTCGCACTCGCCTTGCCGAATCGGTGCGCTCTGTGCGGCAATTTGTCACATCCGGTGATTTGCAGCGCTTGCGACGCCGCGTACTGGAACGAAGCGCGGCTGCGCTGCGACGTCTGCGCGGTGCCGCTGGGCGTCGGGCGGCCGCGGCCGCGCGCAGCCCGCGGCCGGCACGGCGGCGCCGGTTCGGCGTCCGCGTACCGGTGCGAAGCATGCCGCGCGACGCCGCCGCCGTTCGAGGCGACGCTCGCGCTCGCCGATTACCGCGCCCCGCTCGACGGGCTCGCGCGCGGCCTGAAGTTTCATGCGCGGCTCGCGCTCGGCGCCGAATTCGCGGCCCGGCTCGCACAGCGGATCGACGACACGGACGCGCTGCGCGCCACCGGCGGCTTCGACGTGATCGCACCGGTGCCGTTGTCGCACGGGCGGCTCGTCGCGCGCGGCTACAACCAGGCGTGGGCGATCGCGCGGCCGCTCGCGCGCCGGCTCGGCGTGCGCGCCGACGCGGCGCTGCTGGCACGCGTGGCCGAAACCGCGCCGCAGTCGCGGCTCGACCGGCGCGCGCGGCGCGACAACGTGCGCGCGGCGTTCGCGGTGGCGGGCGACCTCACCGGCCGCCACGTGGCACTCGTCGACGACGTGATGACGTCCGGCGCGACGCTCGCGGCGGCCGCGCAGGCATTGAAGGCGGCGGGCGCCGCACGCGTGACGAATCTGGTTGCGCTGCGCACCGCCAGGGATTAATTAGATAGAGAGGCCGGCCGCCCGCGCGCGGCGCCGGCCGTCACGAACCGGCCGGCCGGGACGGAGTGCACGCCGCTTCGCCCCGGCCGGCCCAGCCAGACCCAACCATGTTCAACGTCGTCCTCGTCGCCCCCGAAATTCCGCCGAACACCGGCAACGTGATCCGCCTGTGCGCCAACACCGGCGCGCGCCTGCACCTGATCGAGCCGCTCGGCTTTCCGCTCGACGACGCGAAGATGCGCCGCGCGGGCCTCGACTATCACGAGTACGCGGAAATGCGCGTGCATCGCGACTGGGACGCGTTCGTCGCGACCGAAGCACCCGATCCCGCGCGGATGTTCGCGTTCACGACCCGTGGCTCGGGCCGCTTCCATGACCATGCATTCGTGCCGGGCGACTGGTTCGTGTTCGGCTCGGAAACACGCGGCCTGCCGGCCGAGGTGCTCGAACGCTTCCCGAACGAACAACGCGTGCGCCTGCCGATGCGGCCGGGCAACCGCAGCCTGAACCTGTCGAACACGGTGGCGGTGGTCGTGTTCGAGGCGTGGCGCCAGGCCGGCTTCGAAGGCGGCGCCTGACGCGCCCGCGCGGCCGGATCCACTCACGCGCTAGGTACGCGCGAGCCGCGCGCGATACAGGTCGTAGATGTCGGATGAAAAGCACGCGAACACCACGCGTGCGAGGTTCGGCGCCTGCGGCAGCATTTCGGCGACCGTGCCGACCGCGATGTCGACGGCCTCCTCGGCCGGATAGCGGTACACGCCGCAGCTGATGGCCGGGAATGCGATCGAGGTTGCCGCAACCTCCTCGGCCAGCTCGATCGCACGCCGGTAGCATGCCGCGAGCAGCTCGGGCTCGCCGCGCCCGCCGCCGTGCCACACCGGGCCGACCGCATGAATCACGTACCGGGCCGGCAGCCCGTGGCCGCGCGTGAGCTTCGCGTCGCCGGTCTCGCAGCCGCCGAGCGTGCGGCACTCGGCGAGCAGGCCCGGGCCGGCCGCGCGATGGATCGCGCCGTCGACCCCGCCGCCGCCGAGCAGCGAACCGTTCGCAGCGTTGACGATCACGTCGACGTCGAGCGTCGTGATATCGACGCGTTGCGCGTCGAGCGTGGTGGAACCGATCTGCAGCATGACACCCTCCCGAAACGCCGGAGACGGTTCAAGCGTAGTGCGCTTTGGCGCCGCCCGCTTTGCGCGAGCCCGCCCGGCCGCAAAAAATCGGTGTGATTCGTCGATGTGATTCGTCGGCGTTATTCGGCGCGCGCGTCGCGCCGCAGCAGGCCGCTGACCGCATCGCGCGGTGCGACGCCGTCGAACAGCACACCGCACACGGCTTCGGTGATCGGCATTTCGATCGCCTGTGCGCGCGCGAGCGCGAGCACGGCCTGTGCGCAGCGCACGCCTTCGGCCACATGGCCGAGCGCGCCGAGGATGTCGTTCAGCGAGCGGCCGGCCGCCAGTTGCAGGCCGACCGTGCGATTGCGCGACAGGTCGCCCGTCGCGGTGAGGATCAGGTCGCCGAGGCCCGTGAGGCCCGTGAAGGTCTCCGCGCGGCCGCCGAGCGCGACGCCGAGCCGCGACATTTCGGCGAGACCGCGCGTGACCAGCGCGGCGCGCGCGTTCAGCCCGAGCCCGAGGCCGTCGGCGATGCCGGTCGCGATCGCCAGCACGTTCTTCACCGCGCCGCCGACCTCGACGCCGACCACGTCGTCACCCGTATAGATCCGCATCGCGCCGTGATGGAACGCGGCGAGCGTGCGCTCGCGGCATTCGGCGGACGTGCTCGCGACCGTCAGCGCGACGGGCAGCGCGAGCCCGACCTCGCGGGCGAAGCTCGGCCCCGACAGCACGCCGTTGCTGTGCTGCCCCGGCAGCTCGGCCGCGATCACCTGGTGCGGCAGCAGATGCGTGTCGGCCTCGAAGCCCTTGCAGACCCACACGACATGCGCGGGCACGCAGCCCGCGTCGCGCATCGCGCCGAACAGCGTGCGCAGCCCGGCCACGGGTGCGGCGATCACGCACAGCGCGTCGTCCGCGGCGCCGTGCGCGAGCGCCGCGACGAGATCGGCGTCGTAGCGCAGCGCATCGGGCAGCGCGATGCCGTCCAGATAGCGGGAATTTTCGTGCCGGGCCTGCAGCCCGGCGATCAGCGCGGCGTCGCGCGCCCAGAGAAGCGTATCGTGCCGCGCGGCCAGATGGCCCGCGAGCGCGGTGCCCCAGGCACCGGCGCCGAGAACGGCTACTTTCATACCCAGCACCGGTCCGGAGTAAAACGTCAGTTCAGCGTCGTGCCGTTCGGCGCGCCTGCCGCACCGGCCTGCTGCTGAAGCTGCGCGAGACGCTGCTCGTACAGCGCCTGGAAGTTGATTTCCGCCAGGTGGATCGGCGGGAAGCCCGCACGCGTGATCGCGTCGGCGATGTTCGAGCGCAGGTACGGGAACAGGATCGTCGGGCAGGCGATGCCGACGAGCGGGTCGAGCTGTTCGTCGGGAATGTTGCGAATGTCGAAAATGCCGGCCTGCTTCGCTTCGATCAGGAACGCGACCTTGTCCTTCACCTTCGCGGTGACGGTGCCCGACACGACGACTTCGAAGACGCTTTCCGCGAGACGTTCGGCCTTGACGTCGACTTCGACTTCAACCGACGGCATGTCCTGCTCGAGGAAGATCGCCGGCGAATTCGGCTGCTCGAGCGACATATCCTTCAGGTAGACGCGCTGGATGTTGAAGAACGGTTGGTTTTCGACGTCGGACATGGTGTTTCCCTAAAAGTGGTGACGCGGCGGCCCGGCTTCACGCCGGCCGCCTCGGTTGAATCCTGCGCGCTCATGCCGCGGCGCGGCCGGCGGCCATTCTGCCCTAATCAGGCCGCTTGCAGAAGCGGCACGAGCCCGCCTTCGCGGTCGAGCTTCGACAGATCGTCGTAGCCGCCGACGTGCGTGTCGCCTATGTAGATTTGCGGGACCGTGCGACGGCCGGTGCGCGTCATCATTTCCTCACGGCGGGCCGGATCGCGGTCGATCAGCACCTTTTCGATCTGCTCGACGCCGCGCAGCTTCAGCAGGCGCTCGGCCTGAATGCAATACGGACACACCTGCGTGCTGTACATCAAAACCTTGCTCACTTCGCCACTCCTTGTTTGACGACCGGCATCCCGGCCTGCTGCCAGGCGGCGACGCCGCCCTCGAGCACATGTACCTCGGCATAGCCTGCCGCCTCGACCTCGCGCGCCGCCTTCTGCGACTGCTGGCCGTTCTGGCAGACGAGCAGCACGGGGGTGCTCTTGTTTTTCGCAACCTGCGCAATTTTCGCGCCGATCTCGCCGGCGGCGAGCTGGCGCGCCGACGGCAGGTGGCCGGCGGCGAAGTCGGACGCGGTACGCAGGTCGATCACGACCGCGTTGCGGCGATTGATGAGCTGCGTCGCCTCCGCGGCCGACAGGCCGCCGCGGCCGCGGCGCAGGGCCGGCCATGCGAGCAGGCCGCCGGAAACCAGAAGGATCGCGATAAGGGCCAGGTTCGTGTAATTGGTAAAGAACGTCACGGAATGCCGCCGGAAAAAGAGAAATCGGATGAGGACAATCGCGCCATTATAAAATAACCGCCTTGCGCGATGGCGGACCCGGGCCGGGTACCGCGCGACGCGCCCCGCTTCCCTATCACTACCGACCGCAAGATCCATGTACAAACTCGTTCTCATCCGCCACGGCGAATCGACGTGGAACAAGGAAAACCGCTTCACCGGCTGGGTCGACGTCGACCTGACCGAACAGGGTCGCAACGAGGCCTACCAGGCCGGCGAATTGCTCAAGGAGGCCGGCTACACGTTCGACATCGCCTACACGTCGGTGCTCAAGCGCGCGATCCGCACGCTGTGGCACGTGCAGGACAAGATGGACCTGATGTACCTGCCGGTCGTCCACTCGTGGCGCCTGAACGAGCGCCACTACGGCGCGCTGTCGGGCCTGAACAAGGCGGAAACGGCCGCCAAGTTCGGCGACGAGCAGGTGCTCGTGTGGCGCCGCAGCTACGACACGCCGCCGCCGGCGCTCGAGCCGACCGACGAGCGCGCGCCGTTCGACGATCCGCGCTACGCGAAGGTGCCGCGCGAGCAGCTGCCGCTCACCGAATGCCTGAAGGACACGGTCGCGCGCGTGCTGCCGCTGTGGAACGAGTCGATCGCGCCGGCCGTCCGTGCGGGCAAGCAGGTGCTGATCGCCGCGCACGGCAACTCGCTGCGCGCGCTGATCAAGTACCTCGACGGCATCTCGGACAGCGACATCGTCGGCCTGAACATCCCGAACGGCGTGCCGCTCGTGTATGAGCTCGACGAGAACCTGAAGCCGATCACGCACTACTATCTGGGCGACCAGGACGCGATCGCGAAGGCGCAGGCCGCCGTCGCGAAGCAGGGCAAGGCGGGCTGATACCCGTCGTGCCGGGCGGGCCGCCTCGCGCGGCCTGCCCGGCCGCTCCGGCGCGCGGGCGCGAACCTTCGCGGCCCCGGTGCTGTCGAACCCGCTTTCGAATCCGCTGCGCATCCGGCGCCCCCGCCGGGACCGGGCTCCCGGACCATTTCGCACCGGTCCACTGAGCAATCGGGCGAACAGTTATACTTGTCCGCTACATCCCCGCTACCGCCACGCGCTTCCCGACCGCACCAGACTCTCTATGCGAATGAAATTGAAGAACATCGGCCTGATTGCCGCGGGCCTCGCCACGGGCGTATTCGCCACGCTGCAGGTTTCGGCATCGGCCGAGCAGACCGCCACGGCACCGCTTCCCCTCGACCAGCTCCGCCTGTTCGCGGAAGTGTTCGGCCAGATCAAGCGCGAGTACGTCGAGCCGGTCGACGACAAGAAGCTGCTGACGGCGGCGATCAAGGGCATGGTGTCGAGCCTCGACCCGCACTCGTCGTTCCTCGACAAGACCGACTACGACGAGCTGCAGGAGCAGACCAAGGGCCGCTTCGCGGGCCTCGGCATCGAGATCTCGCAGGAAGACGGCCTCGTCAAGGTGATCTCGCCGATCGAAGATACACCCGCGTTCCGCGCCGGCATCCGTCCGGGCGACCTGATCACGCGCATCAACGACAAGCCGGTGCGCGGCATGACGCTCGACAAGGCCGTCAAGCAGATGCGCGGCGAGCCGGGCACCAAGGTCACGCTGACGATCTTCCGCAAGAGCGACGACCGCACGTTCCCGATCACGGTCACGCGCGCGATCATCAGGGTCCAGAGCGTGAAGATGAAGCTGCTCGACCCGGGCTACGCGTATATCCGGATCACGAGCTTCCAGGAGCGCACGACGCCCGATCTCGCCGCGAAGCTGCAGGACATCGCGCGCCAGCAGCCGAACCTGAAGGGCCTGATCGTCGACCTGCGCAACAACGGCGGCGGCCTGCTGCAGAGCGCGGTCGGCGTCGCCGGCGCGTTCCTGCCGCCCGACTCCGTCGTCGTGTCGACCAACGGCCAGATCCCGGATTCGAAGCAGGTCTACCGCGATACCTACGACAATTACCGCCTGCCGTCCTTCGACGGCGATCCGCTGAAGAGCCTGCCGCCGATCTTCAAGACCGTGCCGATGGTCGTGCTGACGAACGCTTACTCGGCGTCCGCGTCGGAGATCGTCGCCGGCGCGCTGCAGGATTCGAAGCGCGCGCAGATCATGGGCAAGACGACGTTCGGCAAGGGCTCGGTGCAGACGGTCCGTCCGATGACGGCCGACACCGCGCTGCGCCTGACGACCGCCTACTACTACACGCCGAGCGGCCGTTCGATCCAGAACAAGGGCATCACGCCCGACGTGCCGGTCGATCAGTATGCGGACGGCGATCCGGACGACGTGCTCGTGACGCGCGAGGTCGACTACACGAACCACCTCGCGAACACGCAGGATCCGAACGAGAAGAAGGAACAGGAAGAGCGCGAGCAGCGCCGGATGGATCAGCTGCGCGTCCTCGAGGAGCAGAACGACAAGAAGACGCCGGAGCAACGCCAGAAGGACCGCGATCGCAAGCCGATCGAGTTCGGCAGCGCCGACGACTTCATGATGCAGCAGGCGCTCAACAAGCTCGAAGGCAAGACGGTGCAGGAATCGAAGTCGCTGCTCGCCGAGAGCACGACGAAGAGCCCTGCAACCAAGGCCGCGTCCCCCGCGAAGGCGTCGGGCGCGAAGGCCGCCGCACCGAAGCCCGCGTCGGCACCGCAGTAAGCGCCGGCCGGCATCCGACGGGCCATCGCGGGAAGACCGCGATGGCCCGTTTTTCATGTGCGCCTAGAATATGCAGATGGACGCAGAGGCGTCCGCGCCGCCGCCGGCGGCATGCCTCACCCGACCTCTCCCATGAACGACGATCAACTCCTCCGCTACTCCCGCCACATCCTCGTCGATGAAATCGGCATCGAGGCGCAGCAGCGCTTCCTCGACGCGCATGCGATCGTCGTCGGTGCCGGCGGTCTCGGCTCGCCGGCCGCGATGTATCTCGCGGCGTCCGGGGTCGGCACGATCACGCTCGTCGACGCCGACACGGTCGATCTCACGAACCTGCAGCGGCAGATCCTGCACGTGACGGCCTCGGTCGGCCGCAGCAAGGTCGAATCGGGGCGCGACGCGCTCGCGCAGCTGAACCCGGAAGTGACCGTGCATGCGGTCGCGGCGCGCGTCGACGATGCATGGCTCGACGCGCACGTGCCGCAGGCGACCGTCGTGCTCGACTGCACCGACAACTTCGCGACGCGCCATGCGATCAACCGCGCGTGCGTCGCGCACGGCGTGCCGCTCGTGTCGGGCGCCGCGCTGCGCTTCGACGGCCAGATCAGCACGTTCGACTTCCGCGACCCGGCCGCGCCCTGTTACGCGTGCGTGTTTCCGGAGGACCAGCCGTTCGAGGAAGTCGCGTGCGCGACGATGGGCGTGTTCGCGCCGACGGTCGGGATCATCGGCGCGATGCAGGCCGCCGAAGCGCTGCGCGTGATCGGCGCGATCGGCACGACGCTCAACGGGCGGCTGATGATGCTCGATTCGCTGCGGATGGAATGGACGACGATGAAGATCGCGCGCCAGGCCGACTGCCCCGTGTGCCAGGGCCGGCACTGACGCGCGCGGGATGCATGAACGCATGCGCCGGGCGGCGCATGCGCGACGTTTCGCTACCTTCGCGACGCGCGCGACGGTTTCGCCGCGCAGTCCGCGCCGCCTAGGCGGCCGCGTCCGCGCGCGGTTCCGCGACCGACAGGCGCTTGAGCGCCGCCTGCACTTCCTCCGGCTCGAACGCGGCCAGCACGTCGGCCGTCGGCTTCTCGAGCGCCTTCAGGTGCGCGCGCAGGATCTCCTGCTTCACGACCAGCAACTGGCTCGGGTGCATCGAGAACTCGGTGAGCCCCATCCCGAGCAACAGGCGCGTGAGCGCCGGATCGCCCGCCATCTCCCCGCACACCGACACCGACACGCCCGCGCGCTTCGCTTCGCGCAGCGTATAGGCGATCAGGTGCAGCACCGCCGGATGCAGCGGGTCGTACAGGTGGGCGACCGCATTGTCCGCGCGGTCGATCGCGAGCGTGTACTGGATCAGGTCGTTCGTGCCGATCGACAGGAAATCGAAGCGCTTCAGGAACAGCGGCAGCGCGATCGCCGCGGCCGGGATCTCGATCATCGCGCCGACGCGCACGTTCGGATCGTATGCGAGCCCCGCGTCGTCGAGCTGGCGCTTCGCCTCGCGGATCAGGTCGAGCGTCTGGTCGATCTCCTGCGCGTGCGCGAGCATCGGGATCAGGATCTTCACCTGCCCGAACGCGGACGCGCGCAGGATCGCGCGCAGCTGCGTGAGGAACATCTGCGGCTCGGACAGGCTCCAGCGGATTGCACGCAGGCCGAGCGCCGGGTTCGGCGCCGTCTCGTAGCCTTCGTCGAGCGCCTCGAGCGGCTTGTCCGCGCCGACGTCGATCGTGCGGATCGTCACCGGCATGCCCTTCATCCACTCGACCGCGCGCTTGTACGCGGCGAACTGCTCCTCCTCCTCGGGCATCTCCTTCTGATGCATGAACAGGAACTCGGAGCGGAACAGCCCGACGCCGACCGCGCCGGCCTCGACCGCCGCCTTCGCGTCGTCGGGCAGCTCGATGTTCGCGTAGAGGTCGATCTTCGTGCCGCACAGGGTTTGCGTCGGCGAGAACTTCAGGCGCTGCAGCTTGCGCTGTTCGAGCAGCTTCTCGGACTGGCGGTACGAATATTCCTCGAGGACGATCGGCGCGGGATCGACGATCACGATCCCCTGGTCGCCGTCGACGATGATCAGGTCGTCCTGGCGGATCAGCGAACTCGCATGCTGGACGCCGACCGCGGCCGGAATGCCGAGGCTGCGCGCGACGATCGCCGTGTGCGACGTGCGGCCGCCGAGGTCGGTGACGAACGCCTGGAACGACTGCGTCTTGAACTGCATCATGTCGGCCGGCGCGATGTCGTGCGCGACGACGATCATCTCGTTCGTACCGTTCTTGGCCGCGCGATCGAGCGCCTGCGACGCCGACGGCGCACCGGCGAGCGCCTTCAGCACGCGCTCGACCACCTGCTCGATGTCGGCCTTGCGCTCGCGCAGGTATTCATCCTCGATATCGTCGAAGTGGCGCGTGAGCAGCTCGAGCTGCTCGGTCAGCGCCCATTCGACGTTGTAGCGTCGCGTGCGGACCAGGTCGATGGTTTCCTGCACGAGCATCGCGTCGCTCAGGATCATCGCGTGGACGTCGATGAACGCGCCCACTTCGGTCGGGGTGTCGTCGGTCAGGTCGGCGCGCAGCGCCTCGAGTTCGCGATGCACGACCTCGCGCGCCGTGCTGAAACGCTCGACCTCGGCGTCGATCTGGTTCGCCTCGACCAGGTAATGGGCGACGTCGAGCGCCGCCGGCGCGATCAGATACGCTCGCCCGATCGCGATACCACGTGAGACGGGAATGCCATGCAGCGTGAAGGACACGCGCACCTCCTCTGTACATGTAAAGCCGCGGCACACTGCTGCGATGCGCTTATGACCCCGGTTAGCGATTATAAATTCCGCACCTCCGTGCTGGCTGCATGCAGCGCAGCATTGCGATTTCCGCATCAATGCTACGGACGAAAAAAATGCCGCGACATACGCGGCATTCTGCTTCGAAACGGCAACGATCGCGGGGCAGCCCCCCCGATCACTGACCTTCGCCGAACTTGTCCGCGATCAGCTTGAGCAACGCGTCCATCGCCTCGCGCTCGTCCGGACCTTCGGTCTCGATCGTCACGCTGCTGCCGATGCCCGCCGCGAGCATCATCACGCCCATGATGCTTTTCGCGTTGATCTTGCGTCCGTTGCGCGTCATCCAGACTTCCGACTGGAAGTTGCCGGCCAGTTGCGTAAGCTTGGCCGATGCGCGCGCATGGAGCCCCAATTTGTTGACGATGGTGGTTTCTTGTTGAAGCATGATTCTCGGTCGGGTCGGTCGAGGCCGCCGGCGACGTGCGTCGGCGGGTCGGTCTAAAACGGAAAACGGGACGGTCAGTGCGATTCGGTGCGCGGTTGCGGCTCGGGCGGAATCGGCGCGCACTGGCCGCAGCCGGTTTCCGAAGGCGGCGGCGGCGTGCCGGCAGACACCTCGTGGACGCCCTTCGCGCCGCCGGACAGCGCCTTGTCGACGAGCTTGTCGAGCGGCACGGTACGGTAGCAGACGGCGCGCACCAGCATCGGCAGGTTCACGCCGGCCAGCACGCGCACGTTGTCGAGCTTCGCGAGCTGGCCCGCGATGTTCGCGGGCGTCGCGCCGTACATGTCGGTCAGCACGACGACGCCGTTCTCTTCCCTGAGCCGCGCGAGCTCCGCGTGCGCGAACGCCATCACCTGGGTCGGGTCGCTGTCCGCCAGCACGTCGATACAGCCGATGCGCGCGGGCACGCCGCCGTAGATGTGCGCGATGCAGTCCCGCAGCGCGGTGGCGAGCGGCGCGTGCGCGATGATCAGAATCCCGGCCATGTCAGACTGCCCCCGGCCGCCCTTGGCGGGCCGACGCCCCGCAGCGGGGCAACGAGCATAGCGAGTATGGGAAACGTTTCATGTTCAGCCTTGCAACGGTTTCGGCCCGACCGCCGGGCCTTCGGCGCGCTGGTCGCGGCACCGGGCAAGCGGGCATTGTAGCAGGCCGGTCGAACCGCTCCGGCGACGGGGGGCCTGCGCGGCCGCCGCCGGGCTTGCGCGGAAAGCGGGCTATGCGGCCGCCCGCTCCAGCGCGTCGATGAACATCGCGGCGACGTCGAAACCCGTCTGCTCCATGATTTCGCGGAAGCACGTCGGGCTCGTCACGTTCACCTCGGTCAGCCAGTCGCCGATCGCGTCGAGCCCGACCAGCAGCAGCCCGCGCGCGGCGAGCACCGGCCCGAGCGTCGCGGCGATCTCGCGGTCGCGCGGCGTCAGCGGCTGCGCGACGCCGAGCCCGCCCGCGGCGAGATTGCCGCGCACCTCGCTGCCCTGCGGAATCCGCGCGAGCGAATACGGCACCGGCTCGCCGGCGATCAGCAGAATGCGCTTGTCGCCCGCCGTGATCTCCGGAATGAACTTCTGGATCATCAGCGAGCGCGTGCCGTCGTGGCCGAGCATCTCGATGATCGCGCCGAGATTCATCCCGTCGGCCTTCACGCGGAACACGCCCATCCCGCCCATGCCGTCGAGCGGCTTCACGATCACGTCGCCATGCTCGGCATGGAACGCACGCAAGCGCGCGGCGTCGCGCGTGACGAGCGTCGGCGCGACGAACTGCGGAAACTCGCCGATCGCGAGCTTCTCCGAGTGATCGCGGATCGACTGGGGCTTGTTGAACACGCGCGCGCCCGCCCGTTCGGCAAGCTCGAGCATCCAGGTGGCCGTCACGTATTCCATGTCGAACGGCGGATCCTTGCGCATCAGCACCGCGCCGAACGACGTCAGCTGACGCGATTCGTGCGCGGCCGCCTCGAACCACGGATGGCGATGCAGGTCGACCGTGTCGCCGACGATCGTCACGCGCTGCACGTCCGCCTCGACGCCCGAGCCCGTCCATGCGAGCTGGTGCGGCTGGCACGCGTACACCGCATGCCCGCGCCGCGCGGCCTCCGCCATCATCGCGTAGGTCGAATCCTTGTAGATCTTGAAGCGCTCGAGCGGGTCGGCGATAAAGAGAATGTCCATGCGGGTCCTGTACGTAGCGAAGCCGTTACACCTGGATGGCTTCGGGATCGGTCTTTTCCAGTTCGATCGACGACGCGATCAGCGACAGGCGCGCGACGACGCCATACATGTAGAAACGGTTCGGCGGCGCGGCGCCCGGCTTCGCGCCGGCATCCGGCAGCGCGGTGTGCTCGAAGCCGAGCGGCACGTAGTGCATGCCGGGCGCGTTCAGGTTCTGGTCGCGCTCGCGGCCGCCGTGCGTGCGGTAGAAACCGCCGACCACGTAGCGGTCGATCATGTACACGACCGGCTCGGCCACTTCGTCGCCGACGCGCTCGAACGTGTAGACGCCTTCCTGGACGATCACGTCGCGCACCGCGAGCCCGGCCTTCGACTCGGCCATCTGCGCGCGCTCGGCCTTCGACATGCGGCCGATCTCGGCCGCGTCGTGCACGGTCATCACGCCGCGCCCGGCGGTGCCCGCGTCGGCCTTCACGACGACGTATGGCTTTTCGCTGATGCCGTATTCGCGGTACTTGCGCGCGATCTTCTTCAGCACGCCGTCGATCGCGTCGGCGAGCGCCTGCTCGCCTTCATGCGCCTGCCAGTCGACGCCTTCGACGTGCGCGAAATACGGATTCACCATCCACGGATCGACGCCGACCATCTTCGCGAACTTCTTCGCGACGTCGTCGTAGCACGAGAAGTGCGTCGACTTGCGGCGCACGGCCCAGCCCGCGTGCAACGGCGGCAGCAGGTACTGCTCGTGCAGGTTCTCCAGCACGGCGGGAATCCCGGCCGACAGGTCGTTGTTCAGCAGGATCGAGCACGGATCGAAATTCTTCAGGCCGAGGCGGCGCTGCGAACGCTCGAGCGGTTCGAGCACGATCTTCTGGCCGTCGGCCAGCGTGATCGGCGTCATGTCGGTGATGCTCGGGTCGAGCGAGCCGAAGCGCACGTTCAGGCCGGCCTGGCGCATGATCGTCGCGAGCCGCGCGACGTTTTCCAGGTAGAACGCGTTGCGGGTCGGCAGCTCCGGAATCACGAGCAGGTTCTTCGCGTCCGGGCAGATCTTCTCGATCGCGGCCATCGCGGCCTGGACGGCGAGCGGCAGCACTTCGGACGGCAGATTATTGAACGCGCCGGGGAACAGGTTCGCGTCGACGGGCGCCAGCTTGAAACCGGCGTTGCGCAGGTCCACCGAACAATAGAACGGCGGGGTGTGTTCCTGCCATTCGAGCCTGAACCAGCGTTCGATCGCAGGCGTCGCGTCGAGGATCTTCTGCTCGAGCTCGAGCAGCGGACCGTTCAACGCGGTAACGAGGTGGGGAACCATGAATCACTCGCGAGCGGGAGAATGAAGATTGTAGAGCAATTGCCTTGCCCATTTGGGGATTGTTCCCGGCTTCACAAGGATATGGAGGAAGTTTTCGGCTATTGACCCGATAGCGTGAAGGGTTATGCGCTACGGCAGCACGCGGCAGGAGAAAAAAAGCCCGCCGGGTGGCGGGCCGAAGTCGCTGCGCTCATTCGTGGCGGGCGCCGTCTGCGCGGCGGCCCGCCGTCATCCTTGTGACTTATTCGACATGTTCGCCGTGCAGGATCACGTCGAGGCCCTCGCGCTCTTCCTCTTCGGACACGCGCAGGCCAATCGTCAGGTCGATCAGCTTCAGCAGCACGAAGCTCAGCACGCCGCTGTAGACCAGCGTGATCAGCACGCCCTTCGCCTGCAGCAGCAGGCTGCCGTCGGCGCCGCCGATGTCCTTGACCGCGAACACGCCCGTCAGCAGCGCGCCGAGAATCCCGCCAATGCCGTGCACGCCGAACGCGTCGAGCGAATCGTCGTAGCCGAGCTTCGACTTGAGCCACGTGGCCGACCAGAAGCAGATCACGCCCGCCGCGATACCGATCACGAGCGCACCGGCGACGCCGACGAAGCCGGCAGCCGGCGTGATCGCCACGAGACCCGCGACCGCGCCCGACACGATGCCGAGCACCGACGGCTTGCCCTTCGCGACCCATTCCGCAAACATCCAGCCGAGCGCCGCGCAGGCGGTCGCCACTTGCGTGGTCAGCATCGCGAAGCCGGCACGGCCGTCGGCCGCGACCGCGGAGCCCGCGTTGAAGCCGAACCAGCCGACCCACAGCATCGAGCCACCGATCATCGTCAGCACCAGGTTGTGCGGCGCCATCGATTCGCGGCCGTAGCCGACGCGCTTGCCGAGCACGAGGCACGACACGAGGCCTGCGATACCGGCGTTGATGTGCACCACCGTGCCGCCCGCGAAGTCGAGCACGCCGTCGGCCGACAGCCAGCCGGTCGGCTCCCACACCATGTGCGCGATCGGCACATAGACGATCAGCGACCAGAGCGTCATGAACACGAGCATCGCCGAGAACTTCATGCGATCAGCGAACGCGCCGCAGATCAGCGCCGGCGTGATGATCGCGAACGTCATCTGGTAGACGAAGTAGACCGATTCCGGAATCGTCGTCGCGAGATGGCTGACGGTCAGCGTGGTCGCCTTGTCGCCCTTGATGTAGTTCATGCCGTGCAGGAACACGCGCGACAGGCCGCCGATGAAGCCGTTGCCCGGCGTGAACGCGAGGCTGTAGCCCACCACCGTCCACAGCACCGTGATCGCGGCGGTGATCGCGAAGCTCTGCATCACGGTCGCGAGCACGTTCTTCTTGCGGACCATGCCCGCATAGAACAGTGCGAGGCCGGGGATCGTCATGAACAGCACGAGCGCGGTGGACGTCAGCATCCACGCGGTGTCGCCGGCACTGATCTTCGACGAATCGACGGAGAACGGCTCGGTCGGCGCGGCGGGTGCGGCCGGCGCGGACGCGGCGGCGGCGGCCGATGCGTCGGAGGCGGCGCCCGAAGCGGGTGCGGCGGCAGCGGCAGGTGCCGATGCGTCGGTGGCGGCCGGCGCCGAAGCGGCGGGAGCCGCGGCTGCCGATGCATCGGACGCCGTGGCGGCGGGCGCGGACGCTGCCGCGGCGGAGGCCGCGTCGTCGGCGAGCGCGGGACCGACGCCAGCCGCGATCAGCGAGCCAGCCATCAGCAGGGACATCAGAAGTTTGCGCATCTCGGGTTTCCTCTTGTCGCTTGTCTTGGTCTGTTACAGCGCGTCTGCGCCGGTCTCCCCGGTCCTGATCCGGATCACTTGCTCGATCGGCGTGACGAAGATCTTTCCGTCGCCGATCTTGCCGGTGCGGGCCGCACGCTCGATCGCCTCGACCGCCTGGTCGACGAGATCGTCGGACACGGCCGCCTCGATCTTCATCTTCGGCAGGAAATCGACCACGTATTCGGCGCCCCGGTACAGCTCGGTGTGCCCCTTCTGGCGCCCGAACCCTTTCACCTCAGTGACCGTGATGCCCGAGACGCCGAGCGCGGAGAGCGCTTCGCGCGTCTCATCGAGCTTGAACGGCTTGATGATTGCGGTAATCAGTTTCATGGAGTCCTCTCGCAGGTTGATCCCGTCGAATTGGTTGGAATGGTGTGACCGTCTCTCCTCAGCAACTCGCATGCCATGTTCGCGCGAGCACCGCCTCGAACGGCTCCGAGACGGGGTTGCATCGGGTGCTGAAAGGTACGGAAAGATGCGGAAGCCCGGCCGAATGGCCAACGTGGCCCAGGTTTGCTGGCGCGCCGAAAGGATCATTGCTAGAGTGCACGCACGTCCCGGATCTCCGGGCCATTCACCCATGCGGGCGCCATGCCCGGAATTCGCGCCGCGCGCGCACCATTTCCGGTCATGCGTGCATCATGGGCACGTACGCAACTGAAGATGCACACTTTTTGTGCAAGGAAGGAAATCTCATGAAGCAACCCAGCGATGTTTTCAACGACCTGCAGTCGCGCGTCAGCGACCTGCTGAAAAACTCGCCGGCCAAGGATGTCGAGCGCAACGTGAAGGCCATGCTGTCGCAAGGCTTCTCGAAGCTCGATCTCGTCACGCGCGAGGAGTTCGACACGCAGGCACAGGTGCTCGCCCGCACCCGCGTGCGTCTCGAGGAACTCGAGAAGCGCGTCGCGGAACTCGAGCAGAAGCTCGCAGCGTCCCAGGCCTGACGCCCAACCCGACCGACAGGTCCGGGCGCGGGCCGCCTCGTGCGGCCCGCGCCTGACATCCGAAGTCGGCCGGTCAGCCGTTCCGTCGTTCCTCGCAATCCCCCGCTCTTCGCTGTTCCTCGCTCTTCGCTGTTCCTCGCTCTTCGCTCTTCGCTCTTCGCTCTTCGCTCTTCGCTCTTCGCTGTTTGTAGCGCTTCGCTGTTCGTCGTTCCTCGTTCTTTTCCGCGCCACGCCGGCAAGCGCGCACCGATTCCTCCGATTCCCGCGGCATGCGGCCCGAATGGCCGTTGCCCGTCCGATTCATTTAAAGGAGCCTCGCCATGTCGCTCGCCGTGGTGCGCAGTCGCGCGCCGGCGGCCGGCCGCGCGCCGGACGTCACCGTCGAAGTCCATCTTGCCAACGGATTGCCGTCGTTCTCGATCGTCGGCCTGCCCGATCTCGAAGTCCGCGAAAGCCGCGAGCGCGTGCGCGCCGCGCTGCAGAACTGCGGATTCGACTTCCCCGTCAGGCGCATCACCGTCAATCTCGCGCCGGCCGACCTGCCGAAGGAGTCCGGCCGCTTCGACCTGCCGATCGCGCTCGGCATCCTCGCAGCGAACGGCCAGCTCCCGGCCGACGCGCTGGCCGGCCGCGAATTCGCGGGCGAACTGTCGCTGACCGGCGCGCTGCGGCCGATGCGGGGCGCGTTCGCGATGGCGTGCGGCGCGGCACGGGACTGGCGCGTCGCGGCGACTGGAGCGGGCTTCGGGTCCTGCGCCGCGCAGACCGGATCCGGCTTCGGGCCCGCCGCCGCGGGGCCCGGCGCGGGCTTCGGGTCTCGCGCCGCGGCCGTCGCGCCGTCCGGGCCGGCGGCCGCAGCCCGTCCGCCCGAGCTGTACCTGCCGCTCGACAGCGCGGCCGAGGCCGCGCTGGTGCCCGGTGTCACCGTGTTCGGCGCGCCCGACCTGCCCGCGCTGTGCGCGCACCTGGCCGGTACGCCGGATGCGCGGCTCGCACCGGTCGAGGCGCCCGGCCTCGACGGCGTGCCGGCGCCGGCGGCCCCCGATCTCGCGGACGTCGTCGGCCAGCGCGGCGCCCGGCGCGCGCTCGAAGTCGCCGCCGCGGGCGGGCACCACATGCTGATGATCGGGCCGCCCGGCGCCGGCAAGTCGATGCTCGCCGCGCGCCTGCCCGGCCTCCTGCCGCCGCTGACCGACGACGAGGCGCTGGCGTCGGCCGCGCTCCTTTCCGCAAGCCGCATCGGCTTCTCGCCCGCGCACTGGCGGCGGCGCCCGTTCCGCGCGCCGCACCACTCGTCGAGCGCCGCCGCGCTGGTCGGCGGCCGCAACCCGCCGCAGCCGGGCGAGATCACGCTCGCGCACCTCGGCGTACTGTTTCTCGACGAGTTACCCGAATTCGACCGGCACGTGCTGGAGATGCTGCGCGAGCCGCTGGAAGTCGGCCGCATCACGATCTCGCGCGCGGCGCAGCAGGCCGACTTCCCTGCCGCGTGCCAGCTGATCGCCGCGATGAATCCGTGCCCGTGCGGCTGGCATGGCGATCCGTCCGGGCGCTGCCGCTGCACCCCTGAGCTCGCCACGCGCTATCTGCGCAAGCTGTCGGGGCCGTTGCTCGACCGCATCGACATCCAGATCGACCTGCCCGCGCTATCGCCGGCCGAACTCGCGTCGCGCGCGACGGCGCCCGGCGAGCCGAGCACCGCGGTCGCCGCGCGGGTCGCCCGGGCGCGTGCGCTGCAGCTCGACCGGCAGGGCAAGACCAATCACATGCTGAGCGGGCGCGAGACCGACGACCTGTGCCGGCCGACCGACGACGGCGAGCGGCTGCTGCGCGAGGCCGGCGAGCGCTTCGGCTGGTCGGCACGTGCGTATTTCCGCGTGTTGAAGGTCGCACGGACGATCGCCGACCTGGCCGGCGATCCGTTGCCGACGGCCGCGCAGATCGCCGAGGCGATCCGCTACCGGCGTGCGCTCACGGCGCTGTGAATGCCCGCGGAGGACAAAATATGACTGTCAAGACTTGACTTATGCACAATTTCACGAATCCGGCCCCTGATCACCCGGCGCGGGCACCTCTTCGTCATGAGATTCGTATCCCTTTGTTTTTATTGATTTTTCCGAAATGGATGGCCAACCGTCAAATGCGCCGGAAGGCCGTCCGGCGCGGCTTTGCGGGCGATTCGGTCAACTTTTCAACAAAGTTATCCACATGCGCTGTGGATAGTCGAAAAATCCCCGCAAAATCCGGCGATTAGCGTCGAAAGCTGCGAATGAACTTTCAATTGTCATGAAGTGTCTGAGCACCCTCGCCGGCCGCTGTTCAGTCGAGTTTGAACGAGCCGAAAAACTGGTCGAGCTGCTCCTGCGCGAGCGGCCCGTCGGCGATCGCGACGGCCTGGTACGCGTGCCGGCCGCGCGCCACGAGCCGCGCGACGATCGTCTTGCGCGAGCGGTCGCCGCCGCTCGCCGCACCCGCGATGCGCAGCTCGAGCCCGTTCACCGCGCCGCCGGCCGCGAGCGGCACCGGCACCGAGGCCGTCTGCGGCACGCCTTCGAGATTGCGCGACAGCCCGGAACGCAGGAACTCGAGCGCCGCGCGGCGCGTGTCGTCGCGGTCGTCGGGCAGCGTCAGCGTGCCGACCGCGAATACCGCGCCGTCGACGTGCGCGGCCTGCATCCGCATCGGCATCGACGCGCCGCCGACCGCCACCGGCTGGTTCTCGACGGTCGGCTTCGCCGGCAGGTCGATCGTGTAGCCGGCGTCGTTGTGCAGCGTACGCCAGTCATATGACGGCGAGCACGCGGCCAGCGCCGCGCTCACGCACGCGAGCGCGGCGAAGTGTCGCAGCGGACGAAAAAGGGGGCGCAACGAATCGATGACTTCCTTCGGCATGGCAGTGATGGGGACAGGCAAAAGGCCCATTATCCGCCGAAGCCGACACCCGGGATGTGTGGCGGCCGCCGGTGCGTGCGCCGCATTCGCGCTAAAATAACCGCCGAATTTCGACGTCCTTTGCATCGACCCGCGTCATCGACCGACTCCGAGAGCACCGCAGATGAACACCACGCCTCCCGCCCAGCGCCGCACCGGCCCCGCCCGCTATATCGTCGCGGCCGTCGTCGTCGCGGCCATCGCCGTTGCCGGCTTCTTCGCGTTCAACGGCAAGTCCACCGTGCCGGACGCCACGTTCACGCTGCTGTCCGGTCAGAAGGTGTCGACGGCTGGCGACCTGAAGGGCAAGGTCTACCTCGTGAACTTCTGGGCGACGAGCTGCGCGACCTGCATGCAGGAAATGCCGCAGATGGTCGATACCTACAATCGCTTCAAGGGTCAGGGGCTGGAGTTCGTCGCGGTCGCGATGAACTACGATCCGCCGATGTACGTCGCGAACTATGCGCAGACGCGCCAGCTGCCGTTCAAGGTCGCACTCGACGACGGCAGCGTCGCGAAGCAGTTCGGCAACGTGCAGCTCACGCCGACCACCTTCGTCGTCGACAAGGACGGCAAGATCCTGAAGCGCTACGTCGGCGCCCCGCAATTCGCCGAACTCGACGCGCTGCTCAAGAAGGCGCTCGACGGCAACGCGGCCTGAGCGCCGCCTCCGCACGACACGACGCGCAGGGCCGCCCGCCGCGCCCTGCTCCACATGACGGACCGCACGACCGGCCAGCCCGGTTCCGCGGTCCGTCTCTTTTTCAGCGCTCGGTTTCGCCTTTCGCCGACAGCCCGTAGCGCTTCATCTTCTCGTACAGCGTCGCCTTGCCGACATGCAGCCGGTCGGCGGTCGCGGCAACCGCGCCGCCCGTCTGGTTCAACGCCTCGGCAATCACCGCGCGCTCGAACTGCTCGATGCGCTCCTTCAGCGTCTGGTCGCTTTCCGCGTCGCCGCCGTTCGCGCCGCCTTCCTGCGGCATGTCGGCGACGCCGAGCACGAAGCGGTCGGCCGCGTTGCGCAGCTCGCGCACGTTGCCGGGCCAGTCGCGCTGCATCAGGCTCGCGCGCTGCCGGTCGGTCAGCACGGGGGCCGGCCGCCCGTAGCGCACGGCCGCGTCGAGCATGAAGTGCTCGAATAGCGGCACGATGTCCTCGCGGCGCTCGGCGAGCGGCGGCAGCGCGATCGTCACGACGTTGAGCCGGTACAGCAGGTCGCGCCGGAACGTGCCGGCCGCGACGAGTTCGCTCATGTCGCCTTTCGCGGCCGCGACGACGCGGCAGTTCACGCGGATCGGCTGATTCGAGCCGAGCCGCTCGAGCACGCCGTCCTGCAGCACGCGCAGGAGCTTCACCTGCAGCGCGAGCGGCATGCTTTCGATTTCGTCGAGGAACAGCGTGCCGCCGGACGCATATTCGAGCTTGCCGACGCGGCGCTTCGCGGCGCCGGTGAACGCGCCGGGCTCGTAGCCGAACATCTCCGACTCGAACATCGGCTCGGGCAGCGCGCCGCAGTTCACCGCGATGAACGGCTTGTCGCGGCGCGGCGACAGCTCGTGCAGGCTGCGCGCGATCAGTTCCTTGCCGGCGCCCGTGTCGCCGTTGATCAGCACCGATGCGTCGGTGGGCGCGACGTTCGCGATCAGCTTGCGCACCTGTTCGATCGCCGGACTGCGGCCGATGATGCGCGGCGCGACGATGTTCTGGCCTGCCAGCTCGCGCCGCAGCGCATGGTTCTCGAGCACGAGCTCGCGCCGCTCGAGCGCGCGGCGCACCGTCTCGATCAGCCGCTCGGCCGCGAACGGCTTTTCGATGAAGTCGTACGCGCCGTCGCGCATCGCCTGCACGGCCATCGAGATGTCGCCGTGGCCGGTGACGAGGATCACGGGCACATCGGGTACGCGCTCGCGGCACTGCGCGAGCAGGTCGAGCCCGCTTGCGCCGGGCAGCCGGATGTCGCTGACGATCGCGCCGGCGGTTTCCGCGACGATCGCCTTGTCGGCCGCCTCGGCCGATTCGAACCCGACGACGTCGAACCCGGCGAGCTGGAGGCTCTGCACGCTCGCCCGGCGAACGAGCGCATCGTCTTCGATATAGATCACTTGCAGCCGGTTGGCCATCGTAGTCACTTGCTCCTGACAGACCGCGCGGCGGTGGTGCGCGCGGCTCTCGTTGATGCGGTCGTGCGGTGCCTAGCGCGAGCCCGCCGGCTCGGACACGGCGTCCGGATGATGCGTGCGCGCGCGTCGCAGCGTCAAGACGAACAGCGCGCCGCCGGACGGCGCATTGCGCGCGGTCAGCGCGCCGCCCGCGTCGCTCGCGATCGACGACGAGATCGCGAGCCCAAGCCCGAGCCCGCGCCCCATTTCCTTGGTCGTGAAGAACGGTTCGAACAGCCGCGGCAGCAGCTCGGGCGCGATGCCGGAGCCGTTGTCGCGCACCTCGACCGCGAGCGTCGCGACCGACACCGCGATCGTCACTTCGATCGCCGGCGCGGCGACGCCCGCGACCGCGTCGAGCGCGTTGCCGAGCAGGTTGATCAGCACCTGTTCGAGGCGCAGGTCCTCGCAGCGGGCGACGAGTTCCGGATAGTCGCGCGCCAGGTCGAGTGGCGCATCCTGCGCGGACGACACCGTCGCATCCTGCAGCGTCAGCGTGAGCGCGACGCCGCGCAGCCGGTCGCCGAGCAGCGACAGCACGCTGCGCAGCGCGCGCACGACGAGCGCCTGTTCGTTCCGCGGCTTCGCGCGGCCGACGAACAGCTTAAGCTGGTTGGTGATCTTGCCCATCCGCTCGGTCAGCGCGGCGATCGCCTCGAGGTTCTCGCGCGCGGCCGCCTGCTCGCCGCGATCGAGCAGCACGCGCGTGTTGTCCGAGAAGCTGCGCAACGCCGCGAGCGGCTGGTTCAGTTCATGCGTGATGCCGGCCGCCATCTGGCCGAGCGCGGCGAGCTTGCTCGCCTGGATCAGTTCGTCGTGCGCGGCGCGCAATTCCTGCTCCGCGCGGATCCGGTCGCCGACTTCCTTCTGCAATTGCTCGTTCGCTTCCGACAGGTCGGCCGTGCGCTCCTCGACGCGCCGGTTCAGCTCCGCATACGCCTGCTGCAGCAGCGCGCGGCCGCGGATCATCTCGCGCACGCGCGCGCGGCGCATGCGCCAGTAGAACGCGAGCAACGCGACCGACACGAAGCCGAAGCCCGTGACGATCGTCGCGTTGCGCGCGTCGGCGTCGATGGGCGCGATCGGCGCGAGCGTGACGAGCAGCCAGTCGGGCTCGCCGATCCGCCGCTTGCTGGCGAGGAAACGCGGCGCGCGCAGGCCAGGGCCTACGCCGGCCGCACCGAGGCGCACGATCTCCGCATCGGCGCCGAGCACCTGCTCGACGCGCAGCGGCAGCGGCGTGACGGGCTGCTGCGCGTACTGGCGCGTCTCGTAGATCGACGCGGCGACGGGCCCCGTCAGCGGATGCAGCGTGTGGTACTTCCAGGCGGGCACGGACGACAGGAACACGACGCCGTGATCGTCCGCGACGACGAGCGGCTCGGACGCATCGGCGCCCTGGAACCATTCGAGATTGAGCTTCACGACGACGACGCCCGCGATCCTGCCGTCGCGCCACACCGGCTGCGAGATGTAGTAGCCGGGGTCGCGCGAGATCGTGCCGATCGCGAAGAAGCGGCCGACCCGGCCGTTCATCGCGTCGATGAAATACGGACGAAACTGGTATCCGGTCCCGACGAAGCTGTCCGGCGCGCGCCAGTTGCTGGCGGCGACGCACAGGCCGTCCGCGCCGATCACGTAGGTGACGGTCGCGTGCGCGTGTTCGTTGAGGTCTTCGAGATAGCGGTTCGCGCGCGCGGTGAAATCGGCGCGCTTCGGCTCGGCGAGCAGGTCCAGCACGTACGGATGGCTGCCGAGCAGATAAGGCAGCGATTCGTAGCGGTCGAGCGTGCTCTTGAGCGCGTTGGTGGTGCGGTCGACCCGCACCGCGGCGTTGCGCTGCAGCTCGGCGACGCCGCGCTGCCACGTGATGGTCCACGTCAGCGCGCACGCCGCCGCGAGCGCGGCGGCAAGCACGACGAGGATGAGCAGGCGGCGCTTCACGGACGTGACTTCCTGGCGATGCGGATCGCCTATTGTGTCATAGGGCGCCTCGTCGCTGCCCCGGCCGCCGCGCGGCGCACCGCCCGCGGGCGGTGCCGCCGCCTGCTCCTTCATGACGTCAGACGCCGGCCGTCTCGGTCGGCGTGACCTCGCCGCCGCCCTTCAGCGCCTGGCGCAGCTTGTTGCGGTCGAGTTCCTTCTCCCAGGCCGACACGACGACCGTCGCGACGCCGTTGCCGACGATGTTGGTCAGCGCGCGGCATTCGCTCATGAAGCGGTCGATGCCGAGGATCAGCACCATGCCCGACAGCGGGATCGTCGGCACGACGGCGAGCGTCGCGGCGAGCGTGATGAAGCCCGCGCCCGTGACGCCGCTCGCGCCCTTCGACGTCAGCATCGCGACCGCGAGCAGCGTGAGCTGCTGCATCCACGTCAGTTCGATGTTGGTCGCCTGCGCGATGAACAGCACGGCCATCGTCATGTAGATGTTGGTGCCGTCGAGGTTGAACGAATAGCCGGTCGGCACGACGAGGCCGACGACCGAACGCGAGCAGCCGGCCTTCTCGAGCTTTTCCATCAGTTGCGGCAGCGCGGCTTCCGACGAGCTCGTGCCGAGCACGATCAGCAGCTCTTCCTTGATGTACGACACGAAGCGGATGATCGAGAAGCCCGTGAAGCGCGCGATCGCGCCGAGCACGACCAGCACGAACACGACCGACGTCAGGTAGAACGTGCCGATCAGCTTGAGCAGCGGCACCAGCGAGCCGACGCCGTACTTGCCGATCGTGAACGCCATCGCGCCGAACGCGCCGATCGGCGCCAGCTTCGTGACGATGTGCACGATGCCGAACAGCACGCGCGTGAGGCCGTCGATGAAGTCGGTCACGACCTTGCCGCGCTCGCCGAGGTGCGCGAGCACGCTGCCGAACAGCAGCGCGATCAGCAGGATCTGCAGGATTTCACCCTGCGCGAACGCATCGACCATCGTGTTCGGGATGATGTGCATCAGGAAGTCGACCGTCGACTGCCCGTGCGCCTTCGCCGCGTACGATGCGACTTCCTTGCCGTTCAGCGTCGCCGGATCGATGTTGAAGCCGACGCCGGGACGCAGGATGTGCGTGGCCGCGAGGCCGAGCAGCAGCGCGAAGGTCGACACGATCTCGAAGTACAGCAGCGCCTTGCCGCCGACGCGGCCGACCTTCTTCATGTCCTCCATGCCGGCGATGCCGGTGACGACCGTACAGAAGATGATCGGTCCGATCACCATCTTGATCAGCTTGATGAAGCCGTCGCCGAGCGGTTTCATCTCGGTGGCGAGCGACGGATAGAAGTGGCCGAGGATCACGCCGACGATGATGGCGAAGATCACCTGCACATAGAGCACTTTGTAGAAGGGTTTCTTCTTCACGATGGTTCCTGCTGAAGTAGATGAGCCGGTGGAAACGGCGTCACGCGCGCAGGCGAATGTCTCAGGGGAGAAGGCATTCGCCCGCGCGGCTGCCGTGCCGCAACAAGCGATGCCTCAGGACATCCGGAGGGGGAGGAAGGCATTGGTCATCGATTGTCTCCTTGGTTTAATAGTCAGGCCGGGGGGATGGCCGTGCTTTTCATATTGCAAGGTCGATGCCAGGTTTCCGGAACCCCTCAAGCCGTTGTTTTCATTGTATTTCTCATAATGCGGCAGGCAAGGAAATCCGGGATTCCGGATTTCCGGAAAATATCCGTCCGGCGATCCGGACGGAGCGATCGTTTCATCAGACGAATCAATGCTGCACGGCTTCACCGGCCAGCACGCCCGTCTGCGCATAGAACTCCTGCTGCGCGAACGCGTCGCGCTCGCGACGCGCGCGCTCGTCGCGGTCCGCGAACGAGCCGACGACGATCCCGACGAACGCGAGCGGCACCGACACGAGCGCCGGGTTGTCGAGGAACACCGGCGCGTGCGCGTGGTGCAGCACGTCGACCCACACCGACTTCGACAGCACCGTCAGCGCCACCGCCGACGCGAGGCCGAGGCCGCCGCCGAGCACCGCGCCGCGCGTCGTCATCCCGCGCCAGAAGATCGACATCACGAGCACCGGGAAATTGGCGCTGGCGGCCACCGCCGCGACGAGGCCGACCATGAACGCGACGTTGACGTGCTCGAACAGGATCGACAGCGCGATCGCGACCGCGGACAAGCCGATCGTCGCCGCGCGCGAGATGCGCATTTCCAGCCGCTCGTCGGGCTTGCCGCGCGCCCACATCTGCGCATACAGGTCGTGCGAGATCGTGGTCGCGCCGGCAAGCGTCAGCCCGGCGACCACCGCGAGGATCGTCGCGAACGTGACGGCCGCGATGAAGCCGTAGAACCAGTTGCCGCCGACCGCCTGCGCGAGCTTCACCGCGACGATGTTCGAGCCGCCGAGCAGGTCGTGCGTCAGGTTGAAGGTGCCGTTCGCGCCGAGCCGGAAGAATTCCGGATGCTGCGCGAGCAGCACGATCGCCGAGAAGCCGATCACGAACGTCAGCAGATAGAAATAGCCGATGAAGCCGGTCGCGTAGAGCACCGACTTGCGCGCTTCCTTCGCGTTCGGCACCGTGAAGAAGCGCATCAGGATGTGCGGGAAGCCGGCCGTGCCGAACATCAGCGCGATGCCGAGCGACAGCGCGTTGGCCGGATCGCGGATCAGCTTGCCGGGCCCCATGATCGACAGCGCGCCCGGATGCACGGCCACCGCGCGACGGAACATCTCATCGACGCTGAAGCCGAACTCGGCGAGCGCGAGCAACGCGACCAGCGTTGCGCCGCACAGCAGCAGCACGGCCTTGATCACCTGCACCCAGGTGGTCGCGGTCATTCCGCCGAAGAACACGTAGACGACCATCAGCACGCCGACGATCAGCTCGGCCGTGCCGTACGACAGCCCGAACAGCAGCTGGATCAGCTTGCCCGCGCCGACCATCTGCACGACCAGGTACAGCACGACGATCGTCAGCGCGTTCGCGGACGTCAGGAGCCGGATCGGCCGCTGCGCGAAGCGGTACGCGACCACGTCGACGAACGTGAACTTGCCGAGGTTGCGCAGCGGCTCGGCGATCAGGAACATCACGAACGGCCAGCCGACCAGGAAGCCGATCGAGTAGATCAGCCCGTCGAAGCCGAACATGAACACCATCCCGGAGAGCCCGAGGAACGATGCGGCCGACATGTAGTCGCCCGCGATCGCGAGCCCGTTCTGCAGCCCGGTGATGCCACCGCCGGCCGTGTAGAAGTCGCGCGTCGAACGCGTGCGGCGCGCGGCCCAGCGCGTGAGCGCGAGCGTCGCGAACACGAACGCGAAGAACATCGCGATCGCCACCGGGTTCAGCTCGACCTTGTCGGGCATCGGGCCTGCGACACCGGTCGCGTGCACGGTGGAGGAAACGAGAACGGCCAGCGCGCCGAGCGCGCTCGAAGTGCGTCGCATGTCGGCCTCCGTCACGAACGCTGCAGGATCGCGTCGACGCGGCGGTCGAACGCACGGTTCGCGCGCAGCACGTAGCACGCGGTCAGGCCGATCGCGACCAGGATGATCGCGACGCCCGCGGCGATCCCGACCGTGGTCGTCGCGCCGCGGTACAGCGGCGCCGCAAGCACGTGCGGCGCGAGCGCGACGAGCAGGATGAAGCCGTAGTACGTGGCGATCATCAGTGCCGTGAGCGTGAAGCTGAAGCGGCGCCGTGCGCGCACGAGCTGCTGGTAGTCACGGCGCGCCGTGACCGATTCGATGACGGAAAGCTCCATGGTGTCTCCAATGTCTCCTCGTCGTTTCGCGAGAAGTGTCTTGTGGATGGCCGGCGCGCCAATCGATCCGCCCGCGCCGTGGCGGCACGTCAATGCGTTACACGACGCGATCCGCGCGCAGTCGCGCGACCTCGTCGGCCGACATCCCGAGCCAGCCGCCAAGCACCGCGTCCGTATCCGCGCCGAGCACCGGCGGCGCGCCGCGCACCGGCAGTCGCGCACCGTCGAAGCGATACGGCGGCGCGAGCACGTCGACGCCGCCCGCGACCGGGTGCGGCTGCCGCGTGACGAGCCCCGCCCGGGTCGCGCGCTCGGAGGTCAGCGCCTCGTGCAGCCCGAGCACTTCGCCGCACGGAATGCCGCCGGCGGCGAGCGCCGCGAGCAGCGTCGCGCGCGGCCGCCGCGCGAGTTCGCCGCGAATCTCCGGCAGCAGCGCGGCGCGGTTCTCCGAGCGGCCGAGGTTGGTCTTGTAGCGTTCGTCCGCGGCGAGGTCGGGCCGCTCGATCGCCTCGCAGAAACGCGCGAACTGCGGGTTGTTGCCGACCGTGATCACGAGCGGGCCGTCGGCCGCGTCGAACACGCCGTACGGCACGATCGACGGATGCGCATTGCCGTAGCGCGGCGGATCCTCGCCCATCAGCAGTGCATCGAGCCCGTAGTACGCGGTGATCATCAGCCCGCAGTCGAACAGCGCCATCTCGATGCGCCGCCCGCGCCCCGTCGCATGACGCTCGTACAGCGCGGCGAGGACCGCCTGCGCCGAATACATGCCGGTGAACAGGTCGACCGCCGCGACACCGAATTTCAGCGGCGGCTGGCCGGCCTCGCCGTTCAGCGCCATCAGCCCGGCCTCGCCCTGCACGACGAGGTCGTAGCCGGGCCGCGCGGCTTCCGGGCCCGAGCGGTCGTAGCCGGAAATCGCGCAATGCACGAGCCGCGGATTGAGCGCGGCCAGCGCGTCGTAGCCGAGCCCGAGTTTTTCCGCGCCGCCGAACTTGAAGTTGTGCAGCACCACGTCGGCCTGCGCGGCCAGCTCGCGCGCGAGCCGCCGCCCTTCGTCGGTCTGCAGGTCGAGACAGATCGAGCGCTTGCTTCGGTTCACGCTGTTGAAGTAGGTCGTTTCGGTGTCGCCGATCCGCAAGCCCCAGTCGCGCGTGTCGTCGCCGCGCGCCGGATGCTCGACCTTGATCACTTCCGCGCCGAAATCGGCAAGCACCATCGCGCACCACGGGCCTGCCAGCACGCGCGAGAAATCGAGCACCTTCACGCCGGCCAGCGGCAACGCGCGCGATTCGTTCGTCATCCTTGTCTCCTCCATTCGCGTCGTTCGTCTTTATTGTTTCGACAGCGCGATGTAGCGCGCGAGATGGTGATCCTCGTCGCCGAGCTGGTGATCGATCATCACGAGCCGCTTCGCGTAATGCGACAGCGGCAGCTCCCACGTCATCCCGATCCCGCCGTGCAGCTGGATGCTCTCCTCGGCGACCAGCGTGCCGATCCGGCCGATGGTGTACTTGGCCGCCGCGAGCGCGCGTTCGCGCACCGCGCGCGGCGCATCGAGCTGCGCGGCCGCGTTGATCACCGCCGAGCGCGCCTGCTCGACTTCGAGCAGCAGGTCGGCCATCCGGTGCTGCAGCGCCTGGAAGCTGCCGATCGGCATGCCGAACTGCTTGCGCGTGCGCAGGTAGTCGAGCGTCGCTTCCTTCGCGACGTCCATCGCGCCGAGCGCCTCCGCCGACAGCGCGAGCAGCCCGTAGCCGAGCACGCGTTCGAGCAATGCGGCGCCTGCTTCGTCGTCTTGCGTTTCCGGCACGCCGAGCGCCGCATCGCCCGGCAGCACGACGCGCTCGAAGCGCACCTCGGCCGCGCGGCCGCCGTCGATCTTCTTGTAGTCCCGCAGCGACACGCCCGGCGCGTCGGCCGGCACGACGAACAGGCCGATGCCGGCCGCGTCGTCGTCCTGACCGGACACGCGCGCGCTGACGACGAAGAACGCCGCCTGCGCGGCCTGGTCGACGACGCCCTTCGCGCCCGTCAGCACCCAGCCGTCGCCGGCACGCTCGGCGCGCGTGCGCACGGTCGTCAGTTCGTAGTGCGAGCCCGGCTCGTCGTGCGCGAACGCGGCGCTCGCGCTGCCGTCGATCAGCGCGGCCAGCCGCGCGCGATGCGCGTCGCCGCCGGCCAGCGCCAGCGCGCGACCCGCGAGCAGCGTGCCGAGGAACGGCTCGACCACGAGCCCGCGGCCGAGGCATTCGAACACCACGGCGATGTCGAAACCCGCGCCGCCGAAGCCGCCATCGGCTTCGGCAAACAGCGCGCCGACCGCGCCGAGCTCGGCGAAGCGCCGCCACATCGCGCGATCGAAGCCTTCGGCCGATTGCGCGATGCGGTCGCGCACCGGGAACGCGTACCGTTCGGCGATGAAGCGGTTCAACGTGTCCGCCAGCATCCGGCGGTCTTCTGTGTGCTGGAAATCCATCGTCGCGTCCCTCGTTACAGCCCGAGCATCATCTTCGCGATGATGTTCTTCTGGATCTCGTTCGAGCCGCCGAAGATCGACAGCTTGCGGTTGTTGAAGTACTGCTGCGCGGCGCTCGCGGCTTCGTCCGGGCCGACCGGCTCGCCGTCGTAATCGGCATCGAGCGCTGCGTCGACGAACGGCTGCGCGTACGGCCCCATCGCGCGGCGCATCAGCGCGGTGATCTCCTGGCGGATCTGCGTGCCGCGGATCTTCAGCATCGAGCTTTCCGCGCCCGGCACGCCGCCGCCCGCGACCGCCGCCAGCACGCGCAGGTTGGTCGTGCGCATGTTCTCGAGTTCGATCTCGACGCGGGCGATGCGCGCCGCGAAGAACGGATCGTCGGCGAGCGGCCGGCCGTTCTTCGTGACCTTCGCGGCCACCGCGCGCAGCCGCTCGAGCGCGGCCGTCGAGAAGCCGATCCCGGCGATGTTGGTGCGCTCGTACGTGAGCAGGTATTTCGCGCAGGTCCAGCCGCGGTTCTCTTCGCCGACGAGGTTCGCCACGGGCACGCGCACGTCGGTGAAGAACACTTCGTTCACTTCGTGCTCGCCGTCGAGCGTGATGATCGGGCGCACCTCGACGCCCGGCGTGTTCATGTCGATCAGCAGGAAGCTGATGCCCTCCTGCTTGCGCACGTCGGTTGCGGTGCGCACGAGGCAGAAGATCATGTTCGCGTAGTGGCCGAGCGTGGTCCACGTCTTCTGGCCGTTCACGACGTAGAGATCGCCATCGCGCACCGCGCTCGTCTTCACCGATGCGAGGTCGGAACCGGCGCCCGGCTCCGAATAGCCCTGGCACCACCAGTCGGTGCCGTCGAGAATGCGCGGCAGCCAGTGGCGCTGCTGCGCTTCGCTGCCGTACTTGATCAGCACGGGCCCAAGCATGTTGACGCCGAACGGCACGATGCGCGGCGCGCCGGCGAGCGCGCATTCGTTGTCGAACAGGAACTTCTGCGCGACGCTCCAGCCGGGGCCGCCGTATTCGCGCGGCCAGTGGCTCGCGAGCCAGCCGCGGGCGTTCAGGATTGCGTGCCATTCGCGCATGTCGTCGCGCGTCAGGTGCAGGCCGCCCTTCACCTTGCGCGCGGTGCGCGCGGGCAGTTCGGCGGCGAGGAAGCGCTGCACTTCGGTGCGGAACGCTTCCTCTTCGGGAGTGAAATTGAGGTCCATCGTGGGTCCGTTGCGAATGCGGTGGGCGTTCAGTCGATACGGTTCAGGCTCGCGAAATCCGCGCCGCGCCCGACCAGCTCGACGAGCAGCGGCGACGGTTTCCAGAACAGCGGATCCTCCTGCGCGAACGCGCGGATGTCGGCGAGCACGTTCGCGAGGCCGACGGTGTCCGCGTAGTGCATCGGGCCGCCGCGATGGCGCGGGAAGCCGTAGCCGTACAGGAACACCGCGTCGACGTCGAGCGGGCGCAGCGCGATCTTCTCGTGCACGACGTTCGCGCCTTCGTTGATCATCGCGGCAAGGTAGCGGCGCAGGATTTCGTCGTCGGTGAACGCGCGCGGCGTGATGCCCTTCTTCGCACGCTCCTGCGCGACGATCGCCTCGACTTCCGGGTCCGGCGCGCCGACCCGCGCGCCGTCCGGATACAGGTAGTAGCCGCGCCCCGTCTTCTGGCCGAACCAGCCGCGCTCGCACAGCCGGTCGGAAATCTCCACGTAGCGCGCGCGCGGGTCGCGCGTGGCCGCACGGCGCTTGCGGGTCGCCCAGCCGATGTCGCCGCCCGCGAGGTCGACGACCTGGAACGGCCCCATCGGGAAGCCGAATTCGCGCACCGCGCGATCGATCTGGTACGGCGACGCGCCGTCTTCCATCAGGTAGTCGGCCGCGGTGCGATAGACGGCGAGGATCCGGTTGCCGATGAAGCCGTCGCACACGCCGGCGCGCACCGGTGTCTTTTTCAGCTGTTTGGCCAGCGCGAATGCGGTCGCAACGACGTCATCGGCGACGCGCGCCGGCACGACGATCTCGAGCAGCTTCATCACGTTCGCCGGCGAGAAGAAATGCAGGCCGATCACGTCGGCCGGCCGGTCGATGCCGGCCGCCAGCTCGTCGATGTCGAGATACGACGTGTTGGTCGCGAGCACCGCGCCCGGCTTGCACGCGCGCGCGAGCTCGGCGAACACCGCCTTTTTCACGGCCATGTCCTCGAACACCGCCTCGATCACGACGTCGGCCTGCGCGAGCGCGTCGTACGACGTGCTGCCCTTGAAGCGCGCGAGACGCGCCGCGTGCGCGGCCGGCGTCATCCGCCCCTTCGCGACGAGCCCGTCGTACACCTTCTCGACATGCGCGCGGCCGCGCGCGAGCGACGCTTCGTCGCGTTCGATCATCGTCACCGGCAACCCGGCGTCGAGTGCCGCGACCGCGATGCCCGCGCCCATCGTGCCGCCGCCGACCACGCCGATCCGCTCGACCGGGCGCGCGCTCGCGCGGCGCGCCTCGGGCGCCTTCGCGGCCTCGCGTTCCGCGAAGAACGCGTGCACGAGGCCCGCGCGCTGCGGGCTGTCGAGGCATTGCAGGAACAGGCTGCGTTCGAGCTTCATCCCCGCGTCGAACGACAGCGTGAGCGCGGCCTCGACCGCGTCGACGATCTTCGCCGGCGAGAACAGGCCGCGCGACTTCTTCGGCAACTCGGCGCGCGCCGCGTCGATCGCGGCCTGCGCGGCCGCGCGGTCGGCGAGGCCCTGCGCATCGCGGGTGCGCCGAGCCGGCGCGCCGAGCGACACGAGTTCCTGCGCATAGGCGAGACCTTCGGCGAGCGTGTCGTCGCTGTGCGCGACGCGATCGACGAGGCCGAGCGCGAGCGCTTCGTCGGCGCTCGCGTGACGCCCCGTCAGCATCAGGTCGAGCGCGGCCTGCGCGCCGATCAGACGCGGCGCGCGCTGCGTGCCGCCCGCGCCGGGCAGCAGGCCGAGCGTGACTTCGGGCAACCCGAGCTTCGCGCCGGGCACCGCGAGCCGGTAATGCGCGGCGAGCGCGACTTCGAGGCCGCCGCCGAGCGTCGCGCCGTGCAGCGCCACCACGACCGGCTTCGCGCTCGACTCGATCCGCTCGCAGACGTCGGGCAGCGACGGCGGCACGGGCGGCTTGCCGAATTCGCGGATGTCGGCGCCCGCGATGAAGTTGCGGCCGGCGCCGACGATCAGCACCGCGCGGATCGCGGCGTCGGTCTGCGCGGCGTCGAGCGCGTCGGCGAGGCCGCGCCGCACGTCGGCGGACAGCGCGTTGACGGGCGGATGGTCGATCGTGACGACGAGCACCTTGTCGCGCCGTTCGCGCGTGACGGTGCCGGTCTGGGCGGGTTCGGGGGAAGCGGTTGAATTCATCGTGTCTCCATTGCGGTGCGCCATGCGGGCGGGACCGGTCGCCGGGCCGGCGAGCGGCGCCGCTTCCCGATCCCGCGCGGCGGGAAACGATCCGGCGCATGTGCCGGGCATGACTCGATTCTCGATTGATCGAGATTCATTGACAATTCCCGCTCGACTTTACAAGCTGTCAAGTCTGACTTGACATTGAATGCTTTCGGACCGCTTCGGGTCCTTAAGCGGGACGGATCAGGAGACACCGGGCATGGACCTGAACGCGCTGACGCTGCTCGTCGAGATCCTCGACGCGGGCAACCTGAGCAAGGCCGCGCAGCGGCTTAAGATGAGCCGCGCGAACGTCAGCTACCGGCTGAACCAGCTCGAGCGCTCGATCGGCCAGCAGCTCGTGCGCCGCACGACGCGCCGCATCGAGCCGACCGAAATCGGGCTGAAGCTGTACGAGCACGGCCGGCGCATCCGCAACGAGCTGCTCGCCGCGCAGGAATCGGTGACGACGCTCGGCCAGGACCTGCAGGGCCGCGTGCGGCTGTCGGTGCCGAGCGGCTACGGGCAGATGGTGATGTCCGACTGGCTGCTCGCGTTCAAGCGGCTGCATCCGGGCATCGTGCTCGACGTGGTGTTCGAGAATCGCGTGGAGGACCTGATGCGCGACGAAGTCGACATCGCGATCCGCGTGATGTCCGAGCCGCCGCAGAACCTCGTCGCGCGCGACATGGGCGCGGTGCGCTACGTCGCGTGCGCGTCGCCCGCGTTCGCGGCCGCGCACGGGATGCCCGCGAGCCTCGGCGCGCTGGCCGCCGCGCCGGTCGTCACTGCGACGGTACTGGGCCGGCAGCTGCGGATCGCGGCGTACCTCGGCGACGAACGCCACGAGGTGCTGCTCGAGCCCACGCTGATTTCGGAGAACTTCCTGTTCTTGCGCCAGGCGATCCTCGCCGGGATCGGCGTCGGCATCGTGCCCGACTACGTGATGCAGGACGACATGCGGCGCGGCACGGTCGTCACGTCGCTCGACGCGTATCGTCTCAGCATCTTCGGCACGCACATGTACATGCTCTACATGCCGAACCGGCACCACACGCGCGCGACCGCGACGTTCATAGAGTTCATCCTCGAACAGGCCGGAAAGGCCGGCCGGGGCGGGCCCGGCGGGATGCGTCAGGGTTTCCTGTCGGATGACAATCCGCCGGCCGCACGGCGACAATAGCGCGCCGTCCGTGCGGAGCGCGTGCCGCGCACACGCCGCCTCCTTCGAATTCACTGTTGCCGAGGGTTTCAATGTTCGACCGGATCCGTCCGCATTCGCGTCCCCGGACGCTCGTCGCCACGCTCGCGCTTGTCGCGCTCGCCACGTTCGGCGCCGGCTGCACATCGCCGTCCGCGCCGTCGGGCGCCGTCGTCCCGGTCGCTGCCGCATCGGGCGCCGCGGTGCCGCTGCCCGGCGTTCACGCACCCGAACTGTCGTCCGGCTGGACCGACAAGCCGGGCTGGACCTCGCAGCGCTTCATGATCGCGGCCGCGAACCCGCTCGCCACGCAGGCCGGCTACGAGATGCTGAAGGCCGGCGGCACCGCGATCGACGCGGCAATCGCCACGCAGATGGTGCTCGCGCTCGTCGAGCCGCAATCGTCGGGGCTCGGCGGCGGCGCGTTCATGCTGTACTTCGACGGCCGTGCGACGCAGGCGTACGACGGCCGCGAGACCGCGCCGGCCGCCGCGACCGACCGGCTGTTCTACGGCCCGACCGGCCAGCCGATGGGCTTCTACGAAGGTGTCGTGGGCGGCCGTTCGGTCGGCACGCCGGGCGTGCTGCGGATGCTCGACGCCGCGCACCGCGCGCACGGCAAGCTGCCGTGGCGCCGGCTGTTCCAGCCCGCGATCCGGCTCGCCGAGCACGGCTTCACGATCAGCCCGCGCCTCGCGATGCTGATCGCGAACGACAAGTACCTGATGAACGACCCGGCCGCGCGTGCGTACTTCTACAACAAGGACGGCACGCCGAAGGCGGCCGGCACGGTGCTGAAGAACCCCGCGCTCGCGACCGTGCTGCGCCAGGTCGCCGATCGCGGCGCGAATGCGTTCTACACCGGCGCGATCGCGCGCGACATCGTCACGAAGGTGCGCAAGCACCCGACCAATCCGGGCCTGCTGTCGCTGCAGGATCTCGCGCGCTACAAGGCGAAGGTGCGCGCGCCGCTGTGCACCGACTACCGGCGCTCGGTGGTGTGCGGGATGCCGCCGCCGTCATCGGGCGGCCTCGCGATCGCGCAGATGCTCGGCATTCTCGAGGCGATGCCCGACTGGCAGCAGATCGGCGCGCAGAAGCCGGTGCGCAACGAAGTCGGCTACGAGCCGACGCCGTTCGCCGCGCACCTGTTCAGCGAAGCGGGACGCCTCGCGTATGCGGACCGTGCGCGCTACGTCGCCGATCCGGATTTCGCGCCGCTGCCGGGCGGCAGCTGGGCGAGCCTCGTCGACCGGGCCTATCTCGCGCAGCGCGCGCGCCTGATCGGCGACACGAGCATGGGCGTCGCGCAGGCCGGCACGCCGCAGGGCGCGACGCTCGCGCTGGCCGACGACCGCAGCCCCGAATTGCCGTCGACGTCCGACATCGCGATCGTCGACCGCTACGGCCAGGCGCTGTCGATGACGACCAGCGTCGAGGACGCGTTCGGTTCGCGGCTGATGGTGCGCGGGTTCATGTTGAACAACCAGTTGACCGATTTCTCGTTCGTGTCGAACGAGAACGGGCGGCCGGTCGCGAACCGCGTGCAGCCGGGCAAGCGGCCGCGCTCGGCGATGTCGCCCGAGCTCGTGTTCGACCAGAAGACGAAGCAGGTGACGATGATCGTCGGCTCGGCCGGCGGCCCCGCGATCATCAATCACGTCGCGAAGACGATGATCGGCGTGCTCGACTGGGGGATGACGATGCAGCAGGCGATCGCGCTGCCGAACGTCGGGTCGATGAACGGGCCGACGCAGCTCGAACGCGGCCGCGTGTCGGACGCGCTCGTCGACGGGTTGAAAGGGCGCGGGCACGACGTGCGGGTCGTCGAGATGAATTCGGGACTGCAGGGGATCCAGCGGCTGAACGTGCAGGGGCAGACGGTGTGGTTCGGCGGGGCCGACCCGCGGCGGGAAGGCGTCGCGATGGGCGAATGACACGACCGGCACGGGCGGCGCGCATGCCGCCCGCGGGCCTCATCCGGGCATCACCCGCGGCCCTTCCACGGCACTACCCGCCGCTCGACCCACCGCATTGCGAGATCGAACAGCCACGCGATCGCGCCGATGATCAGGATCCCCATCACGACGAGATCGGTACGCAGGAAGCTCGACGCGTTGAGCACCATCTGCCCGAGCCCGGCCGTCGCGGCGACCATTTCGGCCGCGACCAGCGTCGTCCAGCCGAACCCGATCGCGATCCGCAACCCGGTGAGGATTTCCGGCAGCGCGGCCGGCAGCACGACATGCCGCACGATCTGCGCGAAGCTGCCGCCGAGCGAATACGCGGCGTTGATCTGCTCGACGGTTGCCGCGCGCACGCCGGCACGGGCGGCCATCGCGATCGGCGCGAAGCATGCGAGGAAGATCACGACGAGCTTCGCCGTCTCGTCGATGCCGAACCAGATCACGACGAGCGGCAGATACGCGAGCGGCGGCAGCGGCCGGTAGAACTCCAGCAGCGGATCGAGCACGCCGCGCGCGATGCGGCTCACGCCCATCAGGATGCCGGCCGGCACGCCGATCGCAGTGGCGAACACGAAGGCGCCGAACACGCGCGCGGCGCTCCACAACAAATGCTCCGACAACGGCAGGCCGCCCTGGATGCGGCCATGCCACGCGTCGACGAACGCGGCCCATACCGCTTCCGGCGCCGGCAGGAACAGCGGCGGCAGCCACTGCCGGTGCGTCGCGACCCACCACAGCACGGCCAGCGCCGCGACCGTCGCCGCGCTGAGCGCGGCCGTCCTGCCCTGCCCCGGCAACCGGTAACGATGCGATGCGCGAGCCGGACGCACCGCGTGACGCCGTTGCGTCGCGCGTTGATCCTGCCCGACCTCCGCGGCCGCTCGATCGGCTGCCAACGAATCCTGCGTGCTCATGTCGTCCTGCCTGTGCAAAGTACTGATCCGGCCGCGCCCGACGGACGCGCCCTGTCGCGCGAACTCATGCATCACGCGCGCTCCGCCACCGCCTCGTCGCGATGCAGATACGCGATCAGCCGCTCGCGCCACGCGATGAATTCCGGCGACGACTTCACCGCACGCGCATCGCGCGATTCGACGTAGCGCCGCGCGAACGGCAGTTCGAACGTTTCCGCGATGCGGCCGGGGCCGGGCGTCATCACGACGAGACGCGTCGCGAGGAACAGCGCCTCCTCGACGTCGTGCGTGATGAAGAACACCGTCTTGCCGGTGCGTGCCCACACGTCGAGCACGAGCGCCTGCATCGTGCCGCGCGTCATCGCGTCGAGCGCGCCCATCGGCTCGTCCATCAGCAGCACGCGCGGATCGCTCGCGAGCGCACGCGCGATGCCGACGCGCTGCTGCATCCCGCCCGACAGCTCGTACACGCGCGCGTGCGCATGCTTGTCGAGCCCGACCAGCGCGAGCATCTCCCGCGCCCGCGCTTCGCGTTCGGCCTTCGACACGCGTGCGAAGCGCAGCCCGAGCGCGACGTTCTCGAGCACGTCGAGCCACGGCAGCAACGCGTATTTCTGGAACACGACGCCGCGATCGGCGCCGGGGCCCGTGACCGGCACGCCGTCGACGCGCACGTCGCCGGTCGTCGGCGCGACGAAGCCGGCCATGCAGTTCAGCAGCGTCGTCTTTCCGCACCCGGACGCGCCGAGCGCGACGACGAATTCACCGGCTTCGATGCGCAGGTCGACGCGCGCGAGCGCCTGCGTCGTCGGCCGGCCGCGTTCGCCGGGATAGTCGACCGATACCTGACGGACTTCCAGCGTGCTCATGCTCGGGACTCCGCGATGATCGCCGCGTTCAGCGCGCGGCCTTCTGCACGAACTGCGGATCGACGCCGACCGAATAGTCGGCGAGCACCGTCTGGATCGTGCCCTGCGATTTCAGGAACGCGGCGGTGGCCGCGAGCGACTTCGCGGCGCCGGACTGCGCACCGCCGCCGAGCCACGTCGGCGACGCCTGCTCGGCCGGCGTCGGAAACGCGTAGAGCGCGAGGCTCGCGGGCACGTCCTGCGCGTCCGCGCCCGATACCTTCGCGACCGCCGCGACCTGCGGCGAGCCGACCTTCCACGCCGCCGCATGCGCGCGGTAGTCGGCGTCGGCGGCCGCGAGCACCTTCACGAAGCGCGCGACGAACTCGGGGTTTTCGCGCGCGAACTTGCGGCTCACGACGAAGCCGTCGAAGGTCGCCTTGCCACTTTCTTTCGCAACCTTGCCGGACGTCGTCAGCACGGTGCCCGACTGCTTGACCTTCGCGAGCACCGGATCCCAGATGTAGGTCGCGTCGATGTCGCCGCGCGTCCACGCGGCCGCGACCTCGGGCGGACGCAGGTTGACGATCTTCACGTCGTTCGGGTTCACGCCGGCGGCCTGCAGCGCGACGAGCGTATGGAAATGCGACGTCGACACGAACGGCACGCCGATCTTCCTGCCCTTCAGCGCGGCGACGCTGGTCACGCCCGAACCGTTGCGCGCGACGAGCGCCTCGGCGTCGTTGATGTTGTCGAGCACCCAGAACAGCGAGATGTCGAGCCCCTGCGACAGGCCGGCCGCGATCGGGCTGGAACCGGCCTCGCCGAGCTGCACGGAGCCCGACGCGAGCGCGCGGATCACGTCGGCGCCGCTGTCGAGCTTGCGGAACGTGACCTTGTAGCCGGTCGCCTTTTCGACTTCACCGCTCGCCTGCGCATAGCGCCACGGCACGACCATGTCCTGGTACGCGATCACGACCTCGCGCGATTCGGCGTGCGCCGCGCCCAGCGCGGCAAAGGCGGTCAGCGCGACGACGGCGCGGCGGACGAAGCTGAAACGGGACATGCGGCTCTCCTTCGGAATGCGGACATTGCTGCGGGAGAGCCGACTTTACGAGCTTTGCGCGCGGCGGGAGCGAACTTATCCTGCGAAGCTATCGATGCCGTTTCAGCTTTGCTTTCCATGCTCGACCGGATTGCGTGTCCGGTCGGGTGACGATTGCCGTGCGCATGCGCGGATGGCCGCCGCGCCAACGAAAAAGCCCGCATCGCTGCGGGCTTTTTTCGACTGCGCGAGACAATCGCGGCATCGCGACGCTCAGACCACCCCGGCCCCATGCGCCTGCAGATCG